>CAZLBJ010000277.1:0-7561 GCA_964557755.1 uncultured Thermoanaerobaculia bacterium | reverse complement strand
GCGCCGCTCGCGTCGAACACGAATACGAGCGGCGAGGATCCCTGGCCTACTTGGCAGCCTGGGACTGCGGCCGGGGCAGGATCTTCGGCCGCTGCGAGGCCACCACCGGTATCGAGCCCTTCCGCCGCCTGGCTCACCAGGTGATGAGCACGGAGCCCTACGCCTCGGCGGAGCGCGTCTTCTGGATTGTCGACAACGGGAGCAGCCATCGTGGCGCGCTCTCGACCCAGCGCCTCGCAACCGACTGGCCCAACGCCCAACTCGTTCACCTTCCCGTGCATGCCAGCTGGCTCAATCAAGTCGAAATCTACTTCTCCGTCGTCCAGAGGAAAGTGCTCACCCCCAACGATTTCGCCGATCTCTCCGACCTCGAGCAGCGGCTACTCGACTTCCAACTCCGCTACCAGCGAGCCGCGTCTCCCTTCCAATGGCGGTTCACCCGCGCCGACCTGAACCACCTGCTCCAACGCCTCGGCGAACCCCGCACTCTCCTGACCGCTGCCTGAACCGCCCTCACCGAATACGTGATCGAACTTCCGTGCCAGAGCACTTAGGACCGAAGGACGAGCCATGCGCAGCGTGCCGGCGTGAACGGGCAACGCTGCCTCGCCGGCGGCGCCCCAGACGGAGTAGTACGGCCGGGAGAAGAGCGCGTCGCGGACGTCCGCGAATGGGTAGGACGAGGCTCATCGATACTTTCTCTGGCGCAGAAACTCGGCCAGCGACACTCTCGGCTTGCGTTGCTTCGCCTTCGGACTCAGCCGCCAGGTGATGCGGCCGACCTCCTGGTCCTCGTAGAGTTGCCGGACGACGATGTCGTACTCGTTGTCGCGGAGGCCTTTCGGGATCTTGACCAGAAACTCCGCCGGCGCGGCCAGCCGTGCGGGGAACTCCGACAGGGCAATGCGCTGCCGGCCCTGCGGCTTCAAGCGCGTCTGCGGCGCGCCATGCTTCCAGTTCCACGGCAACAGACGCCGGATCGGGTCGGCCAGCACGCGCGGCGCGTTCAGCACGACCTCCGCTCCCTGAGGCAGGCGGATGTCGGCGACGACTTCCATGCGCCGTGAGCGGTCGGGCGCACCGGTTATGAGGAAGGGCAGCGACACGAATTCTGACCTGGCGCTCAGCGGCTGGTTGTTGACGACGTCGAAGTTGCGCCAGGTGACGTTGTTGTTCTCGCGGATGAAGCGGATGAAGTTGTCGAAGTCAACGAACTCGGCGGGCAGCGGCGCGGGATCGTTCGCCGTGCCGATGAGCGCGACGAAGCAGTAATGCCCGATGCCCGGCACGTCCGCCTGCGGCCAGAGCAGCGCCGGCGAAACCGTGAGCACGTCTCCGGTCGGCACGGGAGGCATCGGCACCGAGCCGATCAATTCCCAGAGATTCGGCGTCACTAGCGTGGCCGGCGGTGACCAGTAAACGGTCGCGTTGACGCTCGTGGCGGTCGACCCGCCCCGATTGCGCATGCGCACGTAGACGAAGTTGTCCAGGTTGTCCTCGGCCTGGGATCCGAAGGTCGCGTCGTCCTCGGTACCGCTGCCCTCGCCGAAGTCGGCTTGCGGATTGGCCACGGCCGGCGCCGGACGGACGATCACGTCGGGGCTGCTCGCCACCGCACCGTTGTGCGGATCGCCGTCGTCGCCGACGTGATCGCGCACGTAGATGTCGGGGACGAGGTTGAGCACGTCCTCGATGATCTTCCGTAGGTTCGGCATGACCCCGATCCGATCGGCCGCCGGATTGTCCGACGCAGTGCCGTTGAGCGGGTCGGCGAGGATCGCGCGCAGTTGCAGCGGGCTGAATCGGAATCCGAGATTCGCTTCGGCCATGGCCTGAACGAGGACCGCCGCGCCGGCCACGATCGGCGACGCGCTCGACGTCCCGCTGAAGAAGCCGGTGTAGGAGGAAGTGGTCGGGCCCGAGGTCGTCCGCACGTTCTGCCCCCACCCGTAGCAGTCGATGCGGCTGCCGTGGCAGGAGAGGCCGAGACGCGAGTGGGGCCACGCCGAGGTCGCGGCGCCGACGACGATCGCGCCGGAATCGCGGAACGCGGCACTGGTGCGGTTGAGGAAGTCCCCTTTCGTCGGATGCATGAAGGTATCGAGATCGACGCCGCCGTTGGCGCCAGCCTCGATGACCACGATGCCCAGAGCCGTGGCCAGACGGATGACGTCGAAGACGGCCGCCTCGGTCTCCACCGGCACGAAAGGACCGGTGCCGGTGTCGGGATCGGACCAGGTCTGCGCTTCGAGCAGCAGAACGTCTCCGAACGAGAGGGCGTCGACGGCATCCATGATCGCTTCAGACGTGCTATACGTCGCCGCCGTACGCCATTGGCTGACCACACGCGCCGTGGCGGCCGGCGCGATTCCAACGCAGCCCCGGTCGTTGTCGACCGCCACGACTTCGCCGAGGACGCTCGTGCCGTGGTCGAAGAAGGCGTTGCTGATGCCGGAGATGATCGTGATGCCGGCGGCCACCAGATCCTCGTGGCTCAGCGTCCAGCCCTGTTCCATGTCGACGAAGCCGACGCCGGCACCATCTCCGCCCGGGAAACCGCTGCCATCGGCGCGCGGCCAGGCGAATTCGGCGTCGATCCCGTCGGGCGCGGGATCGAGATAGCCCTGCATGGCTGCGAATCCGTCGTCGGACGGATCGACCACCGGCGGAGGCGCGGGACGCCCTTCGACGTACGCGAGCTCGACGCCCGGAGACCTGCTCAACGCCTTCGCCAGCTCGGCCGCGTTGACGTTGGGCGGGACCTCGGCGACGTAGTACAGGTCGAGCGGCGCCATCTCATACGACGGATCCGCCTCGGCCGCGCGCGCCGCGAGCGCCTCAAACCGGCTGCCCGCGCCCTGGAACAGCGGCCGGAACCGCAGTTCGCGCGCGGCCTCGGGCATTGCACCCGCCGCGAGGGCGAAGTTCTCCATCCTGAGGTCCGCGCGCTCCCCGGATGGGGCCGCGGCGGAGCGGTTCATCCTGACGATGACACGAGGTCGGTAGGTCATAAGCGCTCTCCTTCTGAAAGTAGTGAGTGAAAGCCGCAGCCTGGTTCGCTCGGGAGACCGGCTCGATCCCGCCTGAGGGTTCGAGCTCGTGAGAGCGCACCGGGCCGACTAACCGATCCGCACGATGTGCCGGCTGCTGGAGGTCTCCCAATGCCGCTTTATTTCTCCAAGTTTGCTCGAATACGAACAGGCGCTTGCTGCGGCGGAGTGTTACAGAGCTCGCCAGCGCAGGGACTGGCAGAGGTAGGCACGAGCAACGCCCGGTGGCTCCGCAAAAAGGCGATCCCCAGGAGGAGGACGGTGAGCGCTGCCACGCACGGCCGAAGTGGCTCCAGGCGGGCGCCGATCGGGCAAGTGCGCCGGCTCTGGGCCGGCCTCCTTCGCGTCTCGAGGCGCTCTCGCCGCTCTCGAGCGCACACTTCGGCCGGCCCTCTGGCGCGAGAGACGCGAGGGAAGGGAGCTGTCGAGCTCCGAAGCATGAGCCAACCTACGAGATGGCGGTTGCCCTTGGGGCGACGGGGGAGCGCAGCGGTTCTTGCGCGTCCGCTCCTCGGCCCCGCAGTCTCAGCGCTGTCGAGGGTCGACCTGTGTGAGGCGGCTGTCTTCCAGCCGCTCCAAAGACTGCGCCAGCCGCGCCGCCTCCTCGGCCTCGCGGTGGCGGCGGTGGGGCTTCGAGAAGGCGCCGAGGACGAGGCCGGCGGCGAAGCCGCCCATGTGCGCGGAGTTGTCGATCGCTTCCACCGAGACGCCGAGGAAGACGTTGAGGCCGGCCCAGAAGAGGAGCTGCAGGAGGAGGCCCTTGGCCCCCGGGGTGAGGCGGTCGCGGCGGCGCGCCAGGAAGGCGATCAGGGCGCCGAGGATGCCGAAGATGGCGCCCGAGGCGCCGGCCGAAATGCCTCGCTGCGCCGAGCCCGCCAGGGTGAAGACAACGCTCGCCCACGAGCCGGCGACGCCGGTGGCGAAGAAGACCAGCGCCAGGCGCGACGAGCCGAGCCAGATCTCGAACAGGCCGCCGAGCTGGTAGAGCGCCCAGGCGTTGACCACCAGGTGGAGCAGGCCGATGTGCAGGAAGAGGCTGGCCACCAGGCGCCAGTACTGGCCGTCGAGCGGCGCCACGTTGGCGCCCAGGGCATAGAGGACGTCGGGGTCGACCGAGCCGCCGAGCACCGTTTCGGCGACGAAGCCGAGGCCGACGGCGGCCAGCAGCGCGGCGGTGAGGGGGGCGCGGCGGAGGATGCGGAGCATCGGCCCGGATTCAGCGCCCGGCCGCCGCCGGCAGGCCGAGGTAGGCGTCGAGCCGGCGGCGCAGCCGGTCGTCGAGGCACTCCTCCGGCAGCAGGTACGTCTCCCCCACTTCCGGCATCGGCACGCGGGCGCGGGAGAGGCCGGCGCGCAGCAGGCCGCAGTCGAGGACGACGCCCGGCACCAGCGTCAGCGAGTCGCAGAGGGCGGCGAAGCGGCCCGCGAGCTGGCTCTCGATGCGCACGTCGACGGCGTCCGGCAGCTCGAGCGGGGTGAGCTCGTAGCCCTGCTCGCCGCGGCCGAGGCGCACCCGCCCGTCGACGACCCGCTCCTGGCGCGGCACCGTCACCGAGTCCGCCAGCCGGCTGACGGCACCGCCGAGGCCGACGTCGGCGACCAGCTCGCCGCTGCCCGCGAACTCGGCGGTGAAGGTCGCGCGATGGGTGCCGTCGGCGAGCGGTGCGAGGTCGAGCCGGTGCGAGAGGAGGTCGAGGCGGTTCTCGGGCGAGCGCACCTGGATGGTGACGCCGCCCTGGGTGACCGGCGCCAGCTCGGAGCCGAGCTGCTGGTAGGTGCGGTTGCAGGAGGCGAACGTGAAGCTCGCCGCCGCCGACGGCGCGGGGACGGCGGCCGGCGCGGCGCTGCCGGGCGACGGCGGCACGGCGGCCAGCGCGAGGACGGCGAGCAGGAGGAGCGGGGCGGGAAGGCGTCGTTTCACGGGTAGTAGCCTCTCACGGTGCGCGTCTCGACGCCACGCCGCTTCGCCTCCACCTCGACGCGGCGGAAGCCGCTGCCCGGCTCCGGCGCCGGCCGCGGCGTGTAGGCGAGCAGGTACCGGCTGCGCAGCTCCGCCTCGATCTCTTCGTACACGCCTTCGAGCTCGACCGCACGGTCGACGTAGAAGACGCGTCCGCCGGTCTCCGCCGCCAGCCGGTTGAGCTTGTTGCGCACCGGCACCGCGAGGGCCGGGATGCCGATGCCGATCGAGTACACCGACGCCTCGCTGCGCCGCGCGTACTCGAGCACCTGGTCGAAGTCCGAGGCGCTGGAGGTGTCGTCGCCGTCCGACAGCAGTACCAGCACCTGCTGCCCCTCGACGTCGCGGAAGTAGGAGAGGCCGCTGATCACCGCGTCGTGCAGCGCCGTCGGCCCGATGGCGCGCAGCCCGGCCAGCGCGTTGGCCACCACCTCGACGTCGCCGGTGGGCGGCATCAGCAGGGTGGGGACGCCGGAGAAGGCGAGCGCGAAGCTGCGGTCGCCGGGGCCGACGACGCGGTGCAGGAACTCGGTGGCGGCGCGCTGGGCCTCGCTCAGCGACTCGGTCATCGAGCCGGAGGTGTCGACCACCAGGCCGACGGTGAGCGGCAGGGCGTCCATCAGCTCGAACTTCTCGACCTCCTGCGGCACCCCCTCCTCGCGGACCGCGAAGTCGCCGACGCGGAGGTCGCGCACGCGGCGGCCGGCGCCGTCGTAGGCGGCGACGTAGAGCTCGACGAGCTGAACGTCGAGGTGCTCGACGAAGCCCTCGCCGGCGTTGAGGATGCGCACCGCCTCGCTGCGCGTGCCGTCGGCGAGGACGGCGGTGACCGACAGGTAGCTCACCTCGCCGCCGGCCGGCACCTCGACGTCGGCCTCGAACGGCGGCCTGTCGAGCGTCGCCACCAGCGCGTCGTCGACGCGCAGCTCGACCCGCTCCAGGCGCTCCTCGTCGGGCACCGAGACGTCGGCCACGACGTGGACGCGGCCGTCCGCCTCGGCGCCCTCGGGCGGCTCCACGATGCGCACCCGGAAGGCGGCACGCGAGCGGTTGACCACCACCTGGTCGGCGCCCACCAGCACGCCGTGCGAGTCGTAGCCCTCGGCGCGCACCACCTGCTCGACGGGCAGCGCGGCGAGGCGCAGCTCGGCCGAGTAGGGGCGCCGGCGGGTCTCGACCTGGCGAACCCCGTCGACCAGGAAGACGACGCGCTCGATGCGGTGGCCGGCGACCAACGCGGTGGCGCGCCACAGGTTGAGTACCGTCTCCCCCGGCGGCGGCAGCAGGACGAGGGCGTCGGCGCGCACCGGCCCCTCGCCGCCGACCTCCTCGCCGGCCGCCACCACGGCGCCCGGCGGCGGCCGCGGGGCGTCGCCGAGCGGCTCGAAGGGCACCTCGACGGCGATCGTGCGGCGCTCCTCGGCGCCGCTCACCTCGTCGCGCACAGCGAGCCGCACCAGGTAGCGCAGGCCCGGCCGCAGCGCGCGCTCGAAGCTCAGCGCCAGCGGCACGCCGCCCTCCGGCGGCGGCGGACGGAAGCGCACGCGGAAGGTGTCGAAGGGGCGGCCGCCCTGCTCGACGACGCCCTCCACCACCAGGCGGAGCTGCGGCTCGCCGGTGTCCTCGTCCACCGACTCCGCCCAGCCGGCGCCGGGCGGCAGGGTGACCTGGAAGACGCCGACCAGGCGCTGGTCGACGCGGCGCGGGTAGAACACCTCCACGGCGTCGACGGCGAGCGGCGGCGGCGCCTCCGGCAGCGGCGTGGCGGCGGCGAGGCGCGCCCAGGCGGCGAGGTCGCGGGGCGGCGCGAGCCAGGCCTCGTAATCCTCGCGGCGCGGCCGGTCGCGGCGGTAGCCGGTGAGGGCGATGACGCCGGTGGCGCGCTCGACCTGCTTGGTCTGCTCGCAGAGCTGGAGGTCGAAGCGGCGGGCGATGCGGCGGCCGCCCAGCTCCTCCCACTGCTGGAGCAGGTACTCGAGCTCCGGGGTGTAGAGGGCGCGCTTGGAGTCGAGCGGCTCCCACAGCTGGTAGGCGTCGCCGGCCAGCGGCTGGTAGAGGACCAGCGAGTCGGCGCCCCCGGGGACGAGCGTCGCCGTCTCTTCGGCGGCGCCGGCGGGAGGCGCCGTCCGCTGGCCCAGCACGCGGTAGCTCCACACCTCGAGCGGCCGGAACACCGACGCGCAGTCGACCACCAGGCGCTGCAGCGGGCGGCCGTGGAGGAAGAGCAGGCGGGCGCGGTCGTCGCTGAAGGTGCCGATCTCGCGCATCACCAGCTCGCGGCGCCGCTCGATGCCGAGGCGCAGCTCGTCGGCCGCCGTCTCCGGCACCGGGTCGCGGTCGAGGAAGGCGTCGATCGCCGCCTGGCGCTCGGCCGGCGGGGCGGCGAGCAGGGTGGCGCGCTGGTCGGCGGGCAGCAGCAGCGCCGGGCCGTCCTGGAAGAAGGCGCGCTGCTCCTCCGGCCAGGCGAGCGGCCGCTCCTCGGCGCCCGGCGCCGCCGCCGGCCGCCGCTCGGCGGCGCCGGCGGGCGGGGACGGCGCGGCGAGCAGCGCCA
>CAZLBJ010000276.1:0-5891 GCA_964557755.1 uncultured Thermoanaerobaculia bacterium | reverse complement strand
GTCCGCCTCTACCGCGAGGGGCTGATCACCCGCGGCGAGTACATGGTCAACTGGTCGCCTCGACTCCAGACCGCCGTCTCCGACCTCGAGGTCGAGAGCCGCGAGGTGCGCGGCAAGCTCTACCACGTCGCCTACCCGATCGCCGGCAGCGACGAGCGGGTGGTGGTGGCGACCACCCGGCCGGAGACCATGCTCGGCGACACCGCGATCGCCATGCACCCGGACGACGAGCGCTACGCCCACCTGCTCGAGGCGACCGCGGTGCTGCCGCTGGTCGGCCGCGCGCTGCGCTTCGTCGCCGATCCCGCGGTCGATCCCGAGTTCGGCACCGGGCTGGTCAAGGTCACCCCGGCGCACGACCCCGCCGACTTCGAGCTCGGCCGCCGCCACGGGCTCGACGAGATCCAGGTCATCGACCGCCGCGGCCGGATGACCGAGGCAGCCGGCCCGGAGTTCGCCGGCCTCGACCGCGACGAGGCGCGCGAGAAGGTGGTCGCGATGCTGCGCGACCAGGGCTGCCTGGTGAAGACCGAGGACCACGTCCACAACGTCGGCCACAGCCAGCGCAGCGGCGAGCCGATCGAGCCGCTGATCTCGACCCAGTGGTTCTGCGACGTCTCGGGGATGGCGCGCCAGGGGCTCGAGGCGGCGCGCCGCGGCGACCTCGAGCTGATCCCCGGGAGCTGGGTCAAGACCTGGGAGCACTGGCTCGAGAACATCCGCCCCTGGTGCATCTCGCGCCAGCTCTGGTGGGGTCACCGGATCCCGGCCTGGTACACCGCCGACGGCCGGGTGATCGTCGCCCACGACGAGGAGGAGGCCGCGCGGCTGGCCGGTACCGGCGAGCTCGAGCAGGACCCGGACGTCCTCGACACCTGGTTCTCGTCCGCGCTGTGGCCGTTCTCGACCCTCGGCTGGCCGGACGACACCGCCGACCTGCGCACGTTCTACCCCAACGACGTGCTCATCACCGGCTTCGACATCCTGTTCTTCTGGGTCGCACGGATGGTGATGACCGGCCAGCACTTCACCGGCGAGGTGCCGTTCGCCAGGGTCCACCTCACCGGCCTGGTGCGCGACGCCGAGGGCGCCAAGATGTCGAAGACCAAGGGCAACGTGCTCGATCCGGCCGACCTGGTCACCGAGTACGGCGCCGACGCCATGCGCTTCACCCTGGCGATCCTCGACACCCCGGGCAACGACATCCCGCTCGACCCCGAGCGGATGGCCGGCTACCGCGCATTCGGCAACAAGATCTGGAACGCGACCCGCTTCGCGCTGGCGCGGGTCGGTGTGGGCGACCGGGTGGCGACGGAGATCGATCCGGCCGGCCTGGCGGCGCCCGAGCGCTGGATCCTCTCGCGCCTGTCGCGCACCGTCGGCGAGGTGAACGAGCAGCTCGCGGCGTTCCGCTTCGACCTCGCCTGCCACCGGCTCTACCACTTCTTCTGGGGCGAGCTGTGCGACTGGTACATCGAGCTGGCCAAGCCGGCGCTCGCCGGCGAGTCGCCGCGTCCGCGGGTCGACGAGGTGCTGCTCACCGTGCTCGACCGCAGCCTGCGCCTGCTCCACCCGGTGATGCCGTACCTCACCGAGGAGCTGTGGCAGCGCCTGCCCGGCCGCCAGGCGGTGCACCCGGAGACGATCACCCTGGCGCCCTACCCGCGGCCGGTCGAGGCGTGGCGCGACGCGGCGGTCGAGGCGCACATGGGGGCGCTGATCGAGGTGGTCGGCCGGGTGCGCGCGCTGCGTGCCGAGATGGAGGTGCCGGCGAAGGAGGCCGTCACCGTCCACCTCGCCGCCGACGACACGGAGCTGGCGGCCTTCCTCGCCGGCCAGCGCCCGCTGCTCGCCCAGCTCGTCCGCGCCGACGAGGTCCACACCGACGGCACCGCGGCGCCGGAGGAGGCGGTGCGCGACCTGGTGGCCGGCGTCCGCCTGGCGGTGGTGGCGGCGCGCCGCGAGCTCGGCGGGGAGGAGCGGGTGCGGCTGGAGAAGGAGCTCGACAAGCTGGGCCAGGAGATCGTCGCCGCCGAGGGCCGCCTGTCCAACCAGCAGTTCCTGGCCAAGGCGCCGCCGCAGGTGGTCGACGGCAACCGCCGCCGCCTCGCCGAGCTGCGCGAGCGCCGCGAGCGCATCGAGAGCGGCCTCGCCGCCGCCGGCTGAGAGAGGGAGCGCCGCGCGTGGACTTCGCCGCCTTCCTCGACGACCTCGGCCGCCGCGCCGCCGCCGCCCGCGACGACGGCGCTGCGCACCCCTGGATGCGCAACCTGATGGTGCTGCGCCGCGTCGGCTCCACCAACGAGCTCGGCCGCCGGGTGCTCGACGAGCTGGGGCGCGAGGGCGTGCCGCTGCCGGCGGCGGCGCTGGTCGCCTGGGAGCAGGCGGACGGCCGCGGCCGCCACGGTGCGCGCTGGGAGAGCCCGGCGGGCCGCGGCGCCTACCTCAGCCTGCTGCGGCCGGTGGCGGACCCGGCAGAGCTGCCCACCCTGCCGCTGCTGGTGCCGGTGGCGGTGGCACGCGCCGTCGACCGCTTCGCCGGCGAGGGCCGCTGCCGCATCAAGTGGCCCAACGACCTGCTGGTCGACGGGCGGAAGATCGCCGGCGTGCTGATCGCCGGCGTCAGCGGCCGGCTGGGTGGCGGCGAGGGCGGCGGCGGCGGCGTCGTCATCGGCGTCGGCGTCAACCACGGGCAGGACGCGGACGAGCTGGCGGACGTCGCGCCGCGCGGCGCCACCTCGCTGGCGCTCGTGGCCGGCGAGCCGCCGCCGCTCGCCGAGCTGGTGTGGGCGCTGCTCGAGGCGCTCGGCGAGGAGCTGCGCTTCGCCGGCGACGGCGCGGCGGCGGTCGAGCGCTACCATGCGCGCTCGCTCCACGCGGTGGGCGAGCGGCTGCGCTGCCGCTCCGCCGACGGCACTTTGGAGGGCACCTTCCTCGGCTTCGACGCGCGCGGCTTCCTGCGCCTCGAGCTGGTCACCTCCGGCGCCGGCCGGCGCAGCGGCGACGAGGTGCTGGTCACCGCCGGCGAGGTGGTAGCGCCGTGACCCGCCGCCGCGGCGACCGTCCGTCGAAGGGCGACCTGCTGGTGCTCGTCGACGTCGGCAACACCAACACGGTGTTCGGCGTCTACCGCGGCGACGAGCTGGTCGAGAGCTTCCGCCTGTCCACCGTCGCCGAGCGCACCTCCGACGAGATGGGGGCGCTGGTGCTGCCGCTCTTCACGCGCGCCGGCCTCGACCCGGCGGCCGCCGAGGCGGTGGTGATCTCGAGCGTCGTGCCGCCTCTGCACCCGGCGCTCCAGCGCCTGTCGCGCCACTTCTTCCACCGCGAGCCGATGTTCATCGAGCCGGGGATCAAGACCGGCCTGCCGATCCGCTACGACAACCCGAGCGAGGTCGGCGCCGACCGCATCGTCAACAGCGTCGCGGCGCGCGAGCTCTACGGCTCGCCGGTGATCGTCGTCGACTTCGGCACCGCCACCACCTTCGACGTCGTCAACGCCGCCGGCAAGTATGCCGGCGGCATCATCGCGCCGGGCATCGGCATCTCGGCCGAGGCGCTGTTCACCAAGGCCTCGCGCCTGCGCCGCGTCGACGTCAAGAAGCCGGCGCAGCTCGTCGGCCGCGACACCCAGTCGGCGATGCAGTCGGGCTTCTACTACGGCTACATCGGCCTGGTCGACGGCATCCTCGAGCGCCTGCTGGCGGAGATGCCGGAGGTCAAGAACGTCGTCGCCACCGGCGGCCAGGCGTCGATGATCGCCGGCGGCTCGCACTACATCCGCGAGGTCAACGACCTCATCACCCTGATCGGCCTCAAGCTCATCCATGAGCGGAACCGCGCCTGAGCCGCCCGCGCCCGAGACCCCGGCGGCGGACCTCGAGACCAGCGAGGCGCACCGCTACTTCCGCGACCTCGAGGACTACTTCATCGACCTGCGGGGGGCGCCGCTGCAGCTCTCGCCCGCCGACTGGCAGGTCGCCAAGCGCTGGTACGAGCGCGGCATCCCGCTCGAGCACGTCAAGCACGTCCTCGCAGAGGTCTTCACGCGCCGCCGCGAGCAGGGCGCCGAGGGGCTGGTGACGCTGCGCTACCTGCGCAAGCCGGTGGAAGCGTCGTGGAAGGACGTCGAGGAGATGCGCGCCACCGGCGAGCGGGCGCCGGCGCCGCGCTTCGACCTCGAGGCGCGGCTCGCGGCGCTGGCGGCGGCGCTGCCCGCCGGGCTGCCGGGGCGCGACGGGCTGGTGGCGCGCATCACCGCCCTCGGCGGCGACACCGAGCACGTCGAGGCGGCGCTCTCGGCCCTCGACAAGGAGCTCCTGGCGCAGGCCGAGGCCGGCCTCGGCGAGGCGGACCGCGCCGAGGTCGAGCGCCAGGTCGAGGAGACGGTGGCCGGCCTCTTCGGCCGCCTCTTCGCCGGCGACGTCGAGAAGGCGCGCGGCCGCCTGCGCCGCCAGGCGCTACGCCGCCACCTCGGCCTGCCGGTGCTGTCGCTGTTCTCGCCGGAGGCCGAGCGCGGCGAGGCGGCGGGCCTCCCCGCCGACCCCGAGCCGCCGTCGCCTTGACGCTCCCGGGGGCCTCGCGTAGTCTGCCGGACGCATGGACTTCAGAGGCTCCCACATCCTGTCGGTGGACCAGTTCGCCCGCGAGGACATCGCGACCATCTTCAACACCGCGGCGCGCATGGAGCCGTTCGCCCAGCGGCGCCTGGTGACGCGGGTGCTGCAGGGGGCGGTGCTGGGCAGCCTCTTCTTCGAGCCCAGCACGCGCACGCGGGTGAGCTTCGTGGCCGCCTTCAATCGCCTCGGCGGCTCGGTGAGCGCCACCACCGGGTTCCAGTTCTCGTCGATGGTCAAGGGCGAGTCGGTGTACGACACCAGCCGCGTGATGGCGGGCTACGCCGACGTGCTGGTGATGCGCCACCCGGTGGAGGGTGCGGTGCAGGAGTTCGCCGACGCCAGCCACGTGCCGGTGATCAACGGCGGCGACGGTCCCGGCGAGCATCCCACCCAGGCGCTGCTCGACCTCTACACCATCCAGAAGGAGACCGGGCGCGACCTCTCGGCGCTCGACGGCCTGCGCATCGCCCTGGTGGGCGACCTGCGCTACGGCCGCACGGTGCACTCGCTGACCAAGCTCCTGTCGCTGTTCGACGACGTCTCCTTCGTCTTCGTCGCGCCGCAGGAGCTGCAAATGCCGGAGGCGATCACCCGCAAGGTGCGCGGCAAGGGGCTGGCGGTGCACGAGACCGAGGACCTGGGCGCCGGCATCGGCGACGTCGACGTGGTGTACGCGACGCGCATCCAGCAGGAGCGCTTCACGACGCCGGAGGACGCCGACAAGTACCGCGGCCTGTACTCGATCAACCGCGCGGCCTACGACAGGCACTGCAGGCCCGGCACGGTGCTGATGCACCCGCTGCCGCGCGACAGCCGCCCCGGCGCCAACGAGCTGGACGCCGACCTCAACGGCCACCCCGAGCTGGCCATCTTCCGCCAGACCGACAACGGCATCCCCATCCGCATGGCCCTCTTCGCGCTGGTGCTGGGCGTCGAGGACCGGGTCGAGGAGGGTGCCACCGAGGTACGCTGGTACGTACCGAAGCGGCTCGGCACGCTGGACACCGTCGACTACGGCGAGCTGCCGCGGCACGAGCGGTAGGCGCGCCTCGCGAGCCGGTCGGGGCGCGGCCGCCGGCGGCTGGGGACCGGGCGGCGTGAGCGATCCGCACCTCGAGGGGCGTCCTAACCGTGCATGGACGTCCGGTCTCTGCCCGCCCTCCTGCCCTCCCTCGCTGTTCTGTTCGGCGCCGTTCTCGGGCTCAGGTGTGTCTTTCTGCCGGTACCGCTGGTCATGGTCTTGGCCGCCGCCGGCTTGGCCTTGGGAGGCAG
>CAZLBJ010000275.1:0-2610 GCA_964557755.1 uncultured Thermoanaerobaculia bacterium | reverse complement strand
GCCGGCGACGCGGCGCGCCACCTCGAGCGCGCGGCGGAAGCGGGGGGCGACGTCGTCCCAGGGGCGGCCCGCGGCCCAGTCCTCCAGCGTGGCCGTGCCGAGGTCCTCGACCAGCATCAGGCCGCGGTCGCAGTCGGCGGCCAGCACCCGCGGCACGCGCACGCCGCACGCTTCCAGCAGCTCGCTGGTGGCGACGAAGCGGCGGCAGGCGTCGCGCAGCTCCGCGGGGTGGGCGACGAGCACGGCGGTGGTGCCGTCGGGGCGGGTGGCGCGGTGGTAGCGGCGGTGGCCGACGTCGCCGGCCAGCGGCTCGAGGCGGGCCTCGCTGCAGCCGCGCTCGGCGAGCCAGACGGCGATCTCGGGGGGCGCGGGGAGGGCGTTGGACGGGCTCAAGCACTCGAAACTATCACGGCTTTTCGGGCCTCCGCAGCCGTTTGACACCCCCCGGGACGGGCGGGATAATCACCGCCAACATGGACTCGAGCACCCGACGCAAGCTGGACGATTTCCGCCGCGCCCTGACCGAGGCGATCTCGGATTCGAGCGAGGCGGCGCGGCGGTTGTATGACCTGCGGCAGGAGGGGTTCAACCTCTACCTGCTGCTCGACGCGTCGGGGCGGGAGCTGCCGGGGCGGACGCTCGAGGAGGAGCTGCGCGGCGGAGAGACGGTGGAGCGGCGGCACGCGCTGCAGCGGCTGCCGCGGCGGCTGCCGGCGCGCAGCGGCGGCGCTCAGGGCGGCGAGCCGCAGTTCCGCATCAACAGCGACGACGTGGCGGTGCTGCGGTCGCTGGGGATCGACCCGACGCGCAAGGCCCGGCGGCGGCGGCAGGATCCTCGGTAGGGCAACTTCTCGGGACAAGCGGTTTCTCGGGGACGGGGCTGGCGGGGCTCGGCGCCCAAGGGCCGCGCGCGCGTGCTCGGACTTTGGCGGGGGGGCGCGCGCTGTTCATGGAGGGCGCCCGGCCGCTCTCGCCTCCACGGAGGCTTGCCATTGCGCCCTCCCTGGACCCCTTGGGCGCCGAGCCCCGCCAGCCCCTCACCGGTGGGGAATCCCCTTGTAGGACAGGTGGTTGCTAGGGATTGCCATGAGTCTTGTCGAAGCTATCCCTCTCTACAGCGCTGACCGAGAAAAACCGGACCTGCTTGGCCGATCCCGAGCGGAGCTTGCCGCTCTGTTGGACGGGGTGGTGGACCAGCCTTACCGGGTGCGGCAGGTGTGGGACGCGCTGCACCTGCGAGGGGTGGAGGGGTTCGGGGAGATGACCGAGCTCTCGAAGCCGCTGCGGGCGACGCTCGCGGAGCGGTTCCGCATCGGCATGCCGCGGGTGGAGACGCGGCGGCCGGCGGACGACGGCACCGTGAAGTACCTGCTGCGCCTCGACGACGGGGCGAGCATCGAGGCGGTGGACATCCCGGCGCCGGCGCACGCCGGCGGGCACCACACGCTCTGCATCTCGAGCCAGGCCGGCTGCGCCCTCGCCTGCGCCTTCTGCGTCACCGGCTACTGGGGCGCCGGCCGCGACCTCACCGCCGGCGAGATCGCCGGCCAGGTGCTGGCGGTGCGCAAGGCGGGCGGCCTGCCGGAGTCGCTCAACGTCGTCTTCATGGGGATGGGCGAGCCGCTGCTCAACCTGCCCGCCGTGCGCGGCGCCCTGGAGGTCCTCACCGAGACGCTGTCGTGGCGCCGCATCACGGTGTCGACCTCCGGCATCGTGCCGGCGCTCGACCAGATGGCGGCGTGGCCCGAGCGCCCCAACCTGGCCATCTCGCTGCACGCGCCGAACGACGCGCTGCGCAGCGAGCTGATGCCGGTCAACCGCACCCACCCGTTGTCCGGGCTGATGGCCGCGCTGCGCCGCTACCCGCTCGAGAAGGGTCGGCGGATCACCATCGAGTACGTGCTGATCCGCGGCGTCAACGACGCGCCGCGCCAGGCCGACGAGCTGGTCTCGCTGCTCTCCGGCCTGCGGGTGAAGGTCAACCTCATCCCGATCAACCCCGACCCGGTGCTCGGCGAGCGCATGGTGCCGCCGGACGACGCCGCGGTCGACGCCTTCCACCGCCGCCTGAAGGCCCATGGCCTGGTCTCCACCGTGCGCCGGCCGCGCGGCGACGACGTCAGCGCGGCCTGCGGCCAGCTCCGCGCCTTCGACCGCGCCCCCCGCGGCTTCGCCGGCCGCTCCCTCGGCGACGGCTTCCGCGGCCGCCGCTGAGCCGCCGCGCCGCCGCGCCCCTCACGTCTTCCAGATGAACGACAGGTTGCGCCCGGCCGCCTTGCCGTGGCGGCGGTAGCTCCACAGGTTGGCGTCGTCGCAGCGGGTGCAGCGCACCAGCCAGGTGTGGGGGACGCCGGCGGCGGCGAGCTGGTGGCCGACGGCGGCGACGAGGTCGAGGCGGGGGTTGGCGCCGGGCACCGCCTGCACGACGTCCGGCGAAGACACGGCGGCGACCTCGCCGGCGACCTCCGGGCTCACCTCGTAGCAGCAGGCGGCGATGGCCGGGCCGATCCACGCTTGCCAACCGGCGGGGTCGCCGGCGCCGGCGGCGAGCAGGCGGCACACCGTTGGCGGCAGCAGCCGGCCGGCGATCCCCCGCCAGCCGGCGGGGGA
>CAZLBJ010000274.1:0-7430 GCA_964557755.1 uncultured Thermoanaerobaculia bacterium | reverse complement strand
GTCCTCGGGTAGGGAGCGGCGAGCTACTGCTCGAACTTTGGAGGGGGGCTCGCCTCCTCGTCCACGGGCCGCCACCGGCGGAGGCCTCCGGCGGGTATGGCCCTTGGCCCGCTCCCGGGGTCCCTACCCGAGGACCCACCCCACCCCGGAGACCGGCGGTGGCCCCGCAGGAAGAATGAGGGCGTTGGTGGCGGCGAGGCGCGGACATGCATTCAGTCTCAGCGGCCGTGGTGAGGGTCAACGTCAACAGATCGGCGAAGGGGGAAGTTGATGTTGACCCTGGGGTTGACGTGGGTGTTGACGTTCATCCCCTCCTCCACTGCCGGTGAGGCGGGGGCGTGGGGCTCCTGGCCGGGGGCTCCGGCGAGGGCACAGGGCAAGCCCGCGACGTGCGAGAGAGGGGTGGCGTGCCCTCGCTGAAGAGCGGAGCGCTGCCCGATGGAGTCCGACTGAAGCGTAGCGTCCCCCGGCCAGGAGCCCCACGCCCCCGCCGTCCCGCCGGCCACCCCTGTGCTAGCATTCCTCGGCGCCGCGCCGGCCCCGGACCCGGGGCCGCCCGAGACTGCTTTCCGAGACGCGCCACGGAGCCCAGGCAAGCGGAGTCCATAGCATGGAGAATGTCGTCATCCTGAGTGCCGTCCGCACGCCGATCGGGGCCTTCCAGGGGGAGCTCTCGTCGCTGCCGGCGCACGTCCTCGGCGCCCGGGCGCTGAGCGTCGCCTTCGAGCGCGGCGGGGTCGAGGCCGGCCAGGTGCAGCAGGTGAACATGGGGTGCGTGCTCACCGCCGGCCAGGGGCAGGCGCCGGCGCGCCAGGCCGCCCTCGGCGCCGGCTGCCCCGACTCGACCGGCGCGCTGACCGTGGGCAAGGTGTGCGGCTCGGGCATGCGCGCCGTGATGATCGGCGCCAACGACGTCCGCTGCGGCGACTTCGACCTCGTCGCCGCCGGCGGCATGGAGTCGATGAGCCTCGCCCCCTACCTGGCGCCGGCCGCCCGCGAAGGCCTGCGCCTCGGCCACGGCCAGCTCCTCGACAGCATGATCCTCGACGGCCTGTGGGACCCCTACGGCGACAAGCACATGGGCACCTGCGCCGAGGCCTGCGCCCGCGAGTACTCGTTCTCGCGCGAAGCGCAGGACGACTACGCGCGGGAGAGCTACCGGCGGGCGCGGGAGGCCACCGAGAGCGGCCGCGCCGGCGAGGAGATCGTCCCCGTCGAGGTGCCGCAGCGGCGCGGCGACCCGCAGGTGGTCGATCGCGACGAGGAGCCGTTCCGCTCCGACCTCGGCAAGATGGACAAGCTCCGTCCCGCCTTCGAGCGCGACGGCACGGTGACCGCCGCCAACGCGTCGACGATCAACGACGGCGCCGCCGCCCTGCTGCTGGCCAGCGAGTCGCGCGCCGCCGCCCTCGGGCGCACGCCGCTGGCCCGCATCGTCGCCCACAGCACCCACGCGCAGGCGCCGGAGCGCTTCACCACGGCGCCGGTCGGGGCGGTGCGCAACGTGCTCGCCCGCGCCGGCCTCGAGCCCGGCGACGTCGACCTGTGGGAGGTCAACGAGGCGTTCGCCGTCGTCGCCCTCGCCTTCCTCGAGGACCTCGGCCTGTCGCACGACGTGGTCAACGTGCGCGGCGGCGCCGTCGCCCTCGGCCACCCGATCGGCTGCTCCGGCGCACGCATCCTGGTCACCCTGCTGCACGCCATGGCCGAGCGCGGCGCCCGACGCGGCTGCGCGGCGATCTGCATCGGCGGCGGCGAGGCCACCGCCATGGTGGTGGAGCGCGAGGTCTGATCCCGGTGCCGCGCCGCGCCGTCGCCGGCGTGCTCCTCGCCGCCCTCGTGGCGCTGCCGGCGGCCGTCGCGCGCGCCCAGGAGCCGATTGCCGAGGAGCCGGCCGCCGCCCAGCAGACGCCCGCGGCCGCCCAGGAACCGGCGCCGCCCCCGGAGCGGACGGCCGCCGAGCGGCCGCGCTTCGAGCTGCCGCTGCCCGAGGAGGACGGCGGCGGCGTGGTGCGCGGCCGCGCCGCCTCGCTCGAGTTCGTGCGCGAGGACTACGCGGCCGCCTCCGGCGGCGTCGAGATCCAGTACCAGGACGTCACCCTCTCCGCCGACCGCGTCGAGATCGACCTCGAGACCCAGATCGCCACCGCCACCGGCGACGTCATCTTCGACCAGGGGCCGCGCCGCATCACCGCCACCGAGGCGCGCTTCGACCTGCAGACCAAGACCGGCACGTTCGAGGAGGCAACGGCCTTCGTCCAGCCCGACTACTACTTCAGTGGCCGCCGCGTCGAGAAGGTGGCCGAGGACGTCTACACGGTGGACGACGGCGTCTTCACCTCGTGCGAGGGCGACAACCCGTCGTGGAGCTTCCGCCTCGGACATGCGCGGGTGGAGATCGAGGGCTACGCCCACATCCGCAACGCCTCGATGCGGGTCAAGCGGCTGCCGGTGCTCTACACGCCCTACATCGTGTGGCCGGCCAAGCGCGAGCGCACCTCGGGCCTGCTCATCCCGGAGATCGGCTACTCGGAGCGCAAGGGCGCCGAGCTCGGCCTCGCCTACTACCAGGTGCTCGGGCGCAGCTTCGACACCACCTTCCACGTCGACACCTACACCGAGGGCTTCCTCGGCCTCGGCAACGAGCTGCGCTACCGCCCCACCGAGGGCACGCGCGGCATCTTCGTCGGCTACGCGGTGCGCGACCCGGAGGCCGAGGAGCAGGCGGGCCTCGACGAGTGGCGCTGGAAGATCGACTGGACCCACGTCACCGAGGACCTGCCGTTCAACATGCGCGGCGTGCTCTCCTACCACGACTTCTCGGACTTCCAGTTCTTCCGCGACTTCGAGCGCGACTTCGACCGCAACACCATCCGCACCCTGGAGAGCCGCGGCTTCGTCTCCGGCAACTGGGGGCCGAGCTCGCTCAACGTGCTGGTCAACGAGCAGCAGACCTTCCTCGAGCCGGCCACCGACACCAACCCGGAGCGCACCATCACCCTGGCCAAGCTGCCGGAGATCGAGTACCGCCTGCGCCCGACGCGCCTGTTCGGCCAGGCGCCGGTCTACCTCGACGTGCTGTCGTCGCTCTCCTCCCTGTCGCTCGACCGCCAGCGCAACTACAACGACTCCTACGGCCGCTTCGACCTCTTCCCGCGCCTCACGGTGCCGGTGCGCCTGGCGCCGTGGCTGTCGCTGTCGGTCAGCGGCGGCGGCCGCATGACGTGGTACGGCAACTCGATCTTCAGCTTGCAGGAGTTCGGCGAGCTCCCCGAGGAGGACCGAGACGACCGCTTCCGCGGCGAGACCCTGACACGCACCGTGCCGGTGGCCGGAGCCGAGATCATCGGCCCCTCGTTCTCGCGCATCTTCAACGGCAAGGCGGGCCCCTTCACGACGTTCAAGCACGTCGTCGAGCCGCGCTTCACCGCCACCTGGCTGGGCGACTTCGACGAGCAGGGCAACGTGCCGCTGTTCGACGAGGTGGACAACCTGCGGCGCACCGCCGGCGGCTTCGGCATCGGCTCCACCAAGGGCGGCCGCTGGTCGCTGGTCAACCGCCTGCTGGCCAAGGGCGACACCGAGGAGGGGGTGGCCGCCAGCGCCCGCGAGGTGGCCTCCTTCGAGATCAGCCAGGAGATCTCGTTCGACGAGGAGCAGCCGCTGCAGGTGTCGAACAGCGGCGAGGAGACGCAGCAGGGACCGATCTCGGCGCGCTTCCGCTTCACTCCGTCGCTGACCACCAACCTCGCGGCGCAGGTCGACTACAGCGCCTTTTTCGAGAACCTGACCTCGACCTCGTTCTCCGGCACCTGGCGCTTCGGGCGCGGCAACGTCGGCGCCACCTGGTTCACGCGCTACGACCCGGAGACCGCCGACACGCGGTCGAACCAGGTGCGCTTCTTCGGCGGCTTCAACGTGCGGCCGCGGCGCCTGCGCCTGGAGACGCAGGTCAACTACGACCTCGAGCAGGCGCTGCTGCAGCAGCAGAGCTACGTGCTGAGCTACAACTCGCAGTGCTACGCTGTGCGCTTCGAGATGCGCGACTTCCGCTCGCTCGACCGCCGCGACACCGAGTATTACTTCACGCTCAGCCTGAAGAACGTCGGCACCTTCCTGCCGCTCAGCGCGCGCTCCACCACCGCCCTGCCGTGACGCGCGGTGGGCCCGACCCCGAGGGAACCATGAAGGGACTGATCCTCTCCGGAGGCAAGGGCACGCGGCTCCGCCCGCTCACCTACACCTCCGCCAAGCAGCTCGTGCCGGTGGCCAACAAGCCGGTGCTCTTCTACGGCATCGAGTCGATCGTCGCCGCCGGCATCACCGAGATCGGCATCATCGTCGGCGAGACCGGCGACGAGATCCGCGGAGCGGTGGGCGACGGCTCCCGCTTCGGCGCCCGCGTCACCTACATCGACCAGCCGGAGCCGCTGGGGCTGGCGCACGCCGTGCTGGTGGCGCGCGACTTCCTGGCGGAAGACCCGTTCGTCATGTACCTCGGCGACAACCTGATCGCCGGCGGCATCGCCTCGCTGGTCGACGAGTTCCGCGAGCTCGGCTGCAACGCCGAGATCCTGCTCGCCGAGGTGCCGAACCCGCAGCAGTTCGGCGTCGCCGAGCTCAACGCCGAGGGCAAGGTGCAGCGGCTGGTCGAGAAGCCCCGGGAGCCGAAGAGCAACCTGGCGCTGGTCGGCGTCTACATGTTCGACGCCTCGATCCACGAGTCGGTCGACCGCATCCGCCCCTCGGCGCGCGGCGAGCTGGAGATCACCGACGCCATCCAGGACCTCGTCGACCGCGGCCTCGACGTCCACCCGCACATCGTGCGCGGCTGGTGGAAGGACACCGGCAAGCTCGACGACATGCTGGAGGCCAACCGCATCGTGCTCGAGCAGCTCGCCGCGCCGCGCCGCGGCACCGCCGGCGAGGAGAGCACCATCGAGGGCAGGGTGGAGCTCGGCGCCGGGGCGACGGTGCGCCACTCGCTGATCCGCGGGCCGGTGGTGATCGGCGAGGGCGCGACGATCGAGGACGCTTTCGTCGGCCCGTACACCTCGATCGGCGACGGCTGCACGCTGTCGCGCTGCGAGATCGAGAACTCGATCGTCCTCGCCGGCAGCGAGATCCGCGACGTGCCGCTGCGCATCGACGGCTCGCTGATCGGCCGCAACGTCACCATCACGCGCACCGACGGCAAGCCCAAGGCATACCGCTTCATGGTCGGCGACAACTCCTGGGTCGGCATCACCTGAGGGACGGGCCTCCACCATGCGTGCATTGATCTTCGGCGGCACCGGCATGCTCGGCCGCGCGGTGGTGCGGGAAGCGCGGCTGCGCGGCCACGCCGCCCTCGCCCTGTCGCGGGCGCAGGCGGACGTCACCGACCGCGAGCGGGTGCGCTACTGGGCCGGCGCCTTCCGCCCGACGGTGGTCTTCAACTGCGCCGCCTTCACCCGCGTCGACGACTGCGAGGGCGAGCGCGAGCTCGCCTTCGCGGTCAACGGCGAGGCGGTGTCGCACCTCGCCGAGGCGGCGCACGAGGTCGCCGCCCGGCTGGTGCAGGTGTCGACCGACTACGTCTTCGACGGCAGGGCCGACCGCCCGTATCTCGAGGACGAGGCGACGGCGCCGCTGTCGGTCTACGGCGCCTCGAAGCTCGACGGCGAGCGCCGCGCGCTGGGCCACGACGACGCCCTGGTGGTGCGCGCGAGCTGGCTCTTCGGTCCGGGCGGCGTCAACTTCGTCGCCACCATGCTCGACCTGATGGACGCCGGCCGGACGCCGCTGCGCGTCGTCGACGACCAGCTCGGTTGCCCGACCTACACCCCCTACCTGGCCCGCGCGCTGTGGGACCTCGCCGCCGCCGGCAGCCGCGGCGTCGTGCACTACCGCAACCGCGACCCGGTCACCTGGTACGGCTTCACCCGCGAGATCGCCCACCTGTGGGACCGCCGGGTCGAGGTGGTGCCGGTGACCAGCGGCGAGTTCCCCCGCCCCGCCCCCCGCCCCGCCTACTCGGTGCTCGACGTCGAGCGCTTCGAGAGCATCACCGGCCGCCGGGTCGAGCCGTGGGGGCTGGGCCTCGTCGAGTACCTGGCGACCCGTCAACGGAGGCAGACAACGAGATGAAGGTCCTGATCACCGGCATCACCGGCTTCGCCGGCTCCCACCTCGCCGAGTACCTGCTCGCCGAGCACCCGGAGGTGGAGATCTACGGCACCTACCGCTGGCGCAGCCGGCGCGAGAACATCGAGCACCTGACCACCGACGTCCACCTGCGCGAGGCCGACCTGCGCGACTACTCGTCGATGCACGCGCTGCTCGACGAGGTGCGCCCCGACGCCATCTTCCACCTCGCGGCGCAGAGCTTCGTGCCGTCGTCGTGGCGCGCCCCGGCGGAGACCCTGAGCACCAACATCACCGGCCAGACCTACCTCTTCGAGGCGGTGCGCTACCTGGGCATCGACCCGACCATCCAGATCGCCTGCTCGTCGGAGGAGTACGGCCTGGTGCACCCGCACGAGACGCCCATCAAGGAGGACAACCCGCTGCGCCCGCTGTCGCCCTACGCGGTGTCGAAGGTGGCGCAGGACTTCATGGGCTACCAGTACTTCCAGAGCTACGGCCTGAAGGTGGTGCGCACCCGCGCCTTCAACCACACCGGGCCGCGGCGCGGCGACGTCTTCGTCACCTCGAACTTCGCCAAGCAGGTGGCGTCGATCGAGGCCGGCCTGCAGGCGCCGGTGATCCGCGTCGGCAACCTCGACGCCATCCGCGACTTCACCGACGTGCGCGACATGGTGCGCGCCTACTGGCTGGCGGTGGAGAAGGGGCGGCCCGGCGAGGTCTACAACATCGCCACCGGCCAGGGCATCCACATCCACGAGCTGCTCGACAAGCTGATCGCGCTGTCCGACGCCGAGGTGAAGATCGAGGTCGACCCGGACCGGCTGCGCCCG
Source organism: uncultured Thermoanaerobaculia bacterium (assembly GCA_964557755.1). Taxonomy (GTDB): domain Bacteria; phylum Acidobacteriota; class Thermoanaerobaculia; order Multivoradales; family JBCCEF01; genus CAZLBJ01. Next base: position 471 of record CAZLBJ010000274.1, on the reverse strand, counting down.
TCGGACGTCGAGATCCTGATCGGCGACAGCTCCAAGTTCCGGGCCGACACCGGTTGGGAGCCGCGGGTGCCGTTCGCGCAGACGCTCAGGGACACCCTCGACTTCTGGCGCGAGCGCGAGGCCCACCGCAAGCCCGACGCCGACGTCCGCTGAGGCCGATGCGCATCCTGATCACCGGCGCCGGCGGGTTCGTGGGCCGCCACCTCGCGCGTCTGTTGGTGGCCGAAGGGCAAGCCGTCGCCGGCACCTACTGGGCCGAATGCCTGGAGATCCCCGGGGTGGAGCTCCACGAGGCCGACGTCCGGGACCGCTCGAGCGTCGAGCAAGTCGTGCGGCGGGTTCGGCCCGAGGTGGTGGTCCACCTGGCCGGCTTGTCCCACGTCGGCCAGTCCTGGGACCGGCCGGGCAGCTACTTTGCGGTCAACGTCAGCGGTACCGAGAACGTGGTCCGCGCCGCCGGGGACGCCCGGG
>CAZLBJ010000273.1:0-9353 GCA_964557755.1 uncultured Thermoanaerobaculia bacterium | reverse complement strand
GGCCGGATGAACTTCGCCGGGTCGCGGTGGCAGGCGAGGCACCAGGCCATGGTCAGCGGCGACTCCTGGAGCATCAGCGGCATCTGGTCGACGCGGCCGTGGCAGGTCTCGCACCCGATCCCCTTGGCGACGTGGACCGAGTGGTTGAAGTAGACGAAGTCCGGCAGGTCGTGGACCCGCTGCCACTGCACCGGCACGCCGGTGCGGTACGCGGCGCGGATCGGCTCGAGCAGCTCGGCGTTGGTCCAGATCTCCTTGTGGCAGTTCATGCAGGTGGCGATCGGCGGGATGCCCGCCGACGCCGCCACCTCCACCGAGGTGTGGCAGTAGCGGCAGTCGATGCCCAGCCCCGCGAAGTGGTGGTCGTGGCTGAACGGCACCGGCTGCTTGAGGATGATGCCCTCGCCCGTCGAGTACCCCGAGGAGCTGAGCTCCGCCCCGATCCACACCAGTCCGGCCAGCAGGGCCAGCAGCACGACGACGCTGGCCCGGGACAGGGGATTGGCGCTGCGGGGGAAGAGCTGTCGCATCGGAACGGTGCCTCGATGTCAGGAAACTGGAGCCGCGGTCCTCGGCCCCGCCCGCGGAGGCGGCCGGGCGGGCCGCCCGTGCGGGCGGGAGCGAGCTTGTGAAACTCTTCACAAGCGGGCGCCGCGAATCGTAACGCTTGCCGCGGGACGACGCAAGGCGGCAGCGAGACGGGAGCTGCGCGGACCGGGGACGAGGCACGTCCGCGGCCGCGAACCGGCCCATTGTACGCGCGGCGGCAGCGGCCCACAAATAGCGCTGCGGCGGGGTTAGCCCACTACCCGCGGCGGGGCGGATCCCGCCCGCCGGGGCGGCCCCGCCCGGCGGCGGGGGGAGCCGGCCCGCCCCGCGATGCGGTAGAGTCGGACGGTTCATGGAAGGCCTCGACCTCGCACCCCGCCCCGAAGCCCTCGACTCCGCCGCCCCGGGTCTGAGCCCCGGCAGCCTGGCCTCGCCCGCCATCGCCCGCTCGGTGCGCCTGGCGGACCTCGCAGAGCTGACCAAGCCGCGCATCACGCTGATGGTGGCGGTGACCACCGCCGCCGGCTTCGTCATGGCCAGCGCCGGCTCGCTGGCCTCGCTCGACCTCGTGCTGCTGGCCAACGCCCTCGCCGGCACCGCCCTGGTGGCGGCCGGCGCCTCGGCGCTCAACCAGGTGTGGGAGCGCGACGTCGACGGGCGCATGCGGCGCACCGCGCAGCGGCCGCTGCCGAGCGGCCGGCTCGACCCCGACGTGGCGCTACTGTGGGCGGTGGGGCTGGCGGTGGCCGGCGTGAGCTGGCTGGCGCTGAGCGTCAACCTCTTGACCTCGCTGCTCGGCGCCCTCACCCTCGCCGGCTACGTCTTCGTCTACACGCCGATGAAGCGGCTGTCGTCGCTGTCGACGGTGGTCGGCGCGGTGCCCGGCGCGGTACCGCCGATGATGGGCTGGACGGCGGCGCGCGACGTGCTCGAGCCCGGCGCCTGGGCGCTCTTCGGCATCCTCTTCCTGTGGCAGCTGCCGCACTTTTTGGCCATCGCCTGGATGTACCGCGCCGACTACGAGCGCGGCGGCATGCCGATGCTGCCGGTGCTCGACCCCGCCGGCACGCGCACCGGCCGCCAGGCGGTCCTCTACGCCCTGGCGCTGGTACCGGTGAGCCTGCTGCCGACGCCGCTGGGGCTGACCGGAGCCGTCTACTTCGCCGGCGCGCTGGTGCTGTCGCTGGGCTTTTTGGCGGCGAGCTGGAGCTTCCAGCGCCAGCGCACCAACGGCATGGCGAAGAAGCTCCTGCTGGTGTCGGTGGTCTACCTGCCGGCGGTGCTGGCGGTGATGCTCCTCGACCGCGTCCTCTGACGCCCGCCGCCGTGGAACCCTCGCCCGCTTCCCGCCGCGGCGTCGGCCGCTGGCTGCTGTGGGGCCTGCTGGTTCTGGTGATCGCGGCGATCGCCGGGCTCACCTGGTGGACCCGCTTCGGCCCCGGCGCCGTGCCGCCGCCGCCGGTCCTCTCCGAGGTCCCCGACTTCACGCTGACCGCCCAGGACGGCTCCGCCCTCTCCCGCGAGGACCTGCTGGGCGCGCCGTGGGTGGCGGACCTGGTGTTCACCCGCTGTGTCCTCGCCTGTCCGGTGATGAGCGGCAAGATGGCGATCCTCGACCGCGAGCTCCCCGACGGCGTCCGCCTGGTGTCGATCACCGTCGACCCCGAGCACGACCAGCCCGCGGTGCTCGGCGAGTACGCCGAGAAGTTCGGCGCCAGCGACCGCTGGCTCTTCCTCACCGGCCCCCGCGACCAGATCGCCCAGCTCGCCGGCGAAGGCCTCCGCCTCGGCTACGACCCCAACCCGCCGCTGGTGCCACTCGAGCCAGGCGACAACATCTACCACTCCACGAGGTTCGTGCTCCTCGACGACCAGGCCAGGGTCCGTGGCTACTACGAGACGACGGAAGGCGACGAGATGGACACGTTGAGGAGGGACCTGAGAGCGCTGGACTGAGCACGGCATCGACCTTGCTCCCACTGTCTCTCCGTGCTAGTCTCCGCCGCCTTCACCTGCGCCCCGACCCCCGGCGCACCTCTTCCTCACCCGCACCACCCCGAGACGTACCCATGCCCGAGACCGTCATGACCGCCCCTGCACCCGCCGCCGCGTCGCGCACCGCCACCCGCGACGACGTCCGCAACCTCGCCATCATCGCCCACGTCGACCACGGCAAGACCACGCTGGTCGACGCCATGCTCTGGCAGAGCGGCACCTTCCGCGCCAACGAGGACGTCGCCGAGCGGGTGATGGACTCGATCGACCTCGAGCGCGAGCGCGGCATCACCATCATGGCCAAGAACACGGCCGTCCACTACCACGGCGTCAAGATCAACATCGTCGACACCCCCGGGCACGCCGACTTCGGCGGCGAGGTCGAGCGCATCCTCAAGATGGTCGACGGTGTCATGCTGCTAGTCGACTCCAGCGAGGGCCCCCTGCCGCAGACCCGCTTCGTGCTCAAGAAGGCGCTCGAGGCCGGCCTGCCGCCGATCGTGGTGATCAACAAGATCGACCGCCCCGACGCCCGCGTCGCCGAGGTGCTCGACGAGATCTACGACCTCTTCATCGACCTCGACGCCGGCGAGGACCAGCTCGCCTTCCCGGTGCTCTACACCAACGCCCGCGCCGGCACCGCGAGGAGCGAGCCCGAGGGCGAGGACCGCGACCTGTCGCTGCTCTTCGATCGCATCCTCGACACCGTGCCGCCGCCGCGCTTCGACCCCGCGGCGCCGCTCCAGCTCCTGGTCACCACCCTCGACTACGACGACTACGTGGGGCGCCTGGTCATCGGCCGCGTCGTCAACGGCCGCGTGCGCAAGGGGCAGACGGTGGCCGTGTGCCACCGCGACGGCAGCCTGGGCAGCGGCAAGGTCAGCACCCTCTACGGCCACCAGGGGCTGCACCGCGTCGAGACGGCGGAGGCCTCCGCGGGCGACATCGTGGCGCTCGCCGGCATCGCGGAGGTCGGCATCGGCGAGACGTTGGCCGACGTCGAGGACCCGCGGCCGCTGCCGCCGATCCAGATCGACGAGCCGACCATCTCGATGGTGCTGTCGACCAACACCTCGCCGATGTCCGGCCGCTCCGGCAAGCACGTCACCTCGCGCAAGCTCCGCGACCGCCTGTTCCGCGAAGCGCTCGGCAACCCGTCGATCCGCGTCGAGGAGACCGACTCGCCGGACGCCTTCCAGGTCTCCGGCCGCGGCGAGCTGCAGCTCGCCATCGTGCTCGAGATGATGCGGCGCGAGAGCTTCGAGCTGTCGGCCGGCAAGCCCGAGGTCGTCACCCGCACCATCGACGGCCGGCTCCACGAGCCGATGGAGCTGCTCACCGTCGACTGCCCCGAGGAGTACGTCGGCGCCGTGACCCAGAAGGTGGGCACCCGCCGCGGCCGCATGATGCGCATGTCGAACCACGGCTCCGGCCGCGTCAGGATGGAGTTCCGCATCCCGTCGCGCGGGCTGATCGGCTTCCGCACCGAGTTCCTCACCGAGACCCGCGGCGAGGGGCTGATGAACCACCTGTTCGAAGGCTGGGAGCCGTGGCACGGCGAGATCGAGCACCGCGCCACCGGCGCCCTGGTGTCCGACCGCGCGGGGCGGACCACCGCCTACGCGATCGACAACCTGCAGCCGCGTGGCATCCTCTTCGTCGGCCCCGGCGAGGAGGTCTACGAGGGGATGATCGTCGGCGAGCACAACCGGGCGAACGACCTCGACGTCAACATCTGCCGCGAGAAGAAGCTCACCAACATGCGCGCCGCCAGCGCCGACGCCTACGTCCAGCTCGTGCCGCCGCGCCTGCTGTCGCTCGAGCAGGCGCTCGAGCTCATCGGCGACGACGAGGTGGTCGAGGTCACCCCCGACGCCTTCCGGCTGCGCAAGAAGGTGCTCTCCGCCGGCCGCCGCCGCACCCTGGCCAAGGGTTGAACGGCGGCCGCCGCCGGCGCGCGCCGTTGCATCCGGCGGCGCTTGCGCATAGGGTTCTCCGCGGAGGTCCCATGCCATGAGCCTGCTCGCGTACAAGGTCCTGCATCTCGTCGGTGGATTCCTGCTCTTCGCCGCCCTCGGCTATCTCGCCCTGCGCCCGGCGGACAAGGCCATCAAGCTGCCGTCGATCAGCCACGGCATCGCATTGCTGCTCCTCCTCGTCAGCGGCTTCGGCATGCTGGCGAAGCTGGGCATCATGGGCCTGAGCTGGCCGCTGTGGATCTGGCTGAAGCTGGTGATCTGGCTCCTGCTGGGCGCCGCCCTGGTGCTGGTCCGGCGCCTGCCGCGCCACGCGGCGCTGTGGTGGTGGCTGTTCCCGCTGCTCGGCGGCGCCGCCGCCTACCTGGCGCTCTACAAGCCGGTCTGAGGCCGCCGGTAGCGCATCGCGCCACTTTGTTCCCTGATTCCGTCACGAAAACCCCCTCTCGCTCACCTGTGTAGAGGTAGGCAGGCGGCGTCGGCAGTGACGTCGGCGGGGCGACCTGCCGGAGAGGACCACTCACCCATGCACCGTTTCCCGCACCGCGTCGCGGCGGCCGTGATCGCCGCCGTGCTGCTCCTCGCGCCGGTGGCCGCGCAGGCCGCGCCGGCGGACGGCTCCACCGCCGCCGGCTGGACGGCCGGCTTCCTGGCGGCAGTCGAAAGCGCCGTCCACGACACCTGGAACCGCCTGGCGGCGGCCGTCAAGGACGACGACGAAGCCGGCCCCGACGAAGGTTCCGCCGCGATCGCCGTCGAAGACGATGACGGCAACGAGCTCCAACCGGCCTTCGATCCGGACGGCTCGAACTAATGCTGGACCCCGGGGGCCGGCCGGTCGCACCGCCGGTCCCCTATTTGAGTCTTTGGTGAATTTTTGCTATGTTCTCGCCCGGCCGACGCGCCGTGTGCTCATAGAATGCAACGAGGGATGGATGAGCCGATGACCTGTTGCCACCAAGGGCGGACCTGATGCGACATCTCGACGACGCCCTGTTGCTGAAGATCCTCCAGGGACAGCTCCAGCCACGCGCGCTGTTGCAGGTGATGTACGACCACCTCCGCGATCTCTGTCCGGAGTGCCGGGCCAACCTGGAGATGGTGGCCGGGGAGCTGGACTGGGGGCTCGAAGGAGCACCTCCGAGGTTGCGGGTCCCGGCGGACGCGCCGCCGGCCGCCGCCGCGGACGCGCCGGCCTACGACGCCGCTTTCGAGCTCGCGGCCCGCGCCGCACTGCGTTGCGCCGGGCGCCTGGAGGTGGAACGGCAGCAAGCGCGCGAGCACCTCGCCGAGCTCCGGGGCCTGCCGCCCGCCGAGCGGGCCCGGCGGGTGGCCGCCGGTGGTCTGGCCTCGCGCGCCCTGGCCGAGCTGATCCTCGAAACGTGCCGGGACGACGTCCGGCACGACCCGGAGGACGTCCGCGACCTCGCCGAGCTGGTGCCGAGCGTCCTCGACGCCCTGCCGGGCGCGGACGACGAGGTGTGGACCGAGGACGTGCGCGCCCGCGCCCTCGCCCACCGTGGCAACGCCTTCCGCGTCGGCGGCGACATGGCCGCCGCCGAGAGGGCCTTCCTGGCGCTGCGGCGCTACCGGTCGGCACACGGTCTCGAGCTCGAGGACCTGCACCCGGAGGTGGCCAGCCTGGAAGCCTCGCTGCGCCACGAGCAGGGCCGTTTCCACGACGCCATCGAGCTGCTCGACGTCGCGGTCAGGCTGGCGCAGGTGGCCGGCGACGAGGTGGAGCTGGGACGCCTCCTGGTCAAGCGCGGCGACGTGCATCGCTACGACGGCAGCCTCGAGGCGGCCCGCGTCGACCTGGAGCGGGCGCTGGCCTTGATCGACCCCGACGCCGAGCCCTACCTCTACACGTGCGGCCTCGGCAACTACTGCATCTTCCTCTGCGCCGTGGGCGAGCACGACGAGGCCGCCCGCATCCTCGACCGCCACGAGCCGCTGTTCCGGGGCAGCGACGACCCCTGGGTCCAGCAGCGGGCGACGGCCCTGCGCGCCTTCGTCGCCCACGGCCGCGGCGACGCCGAGACGGCCGAGCGCCACTACCTGGAGGTCCGCGACGCCTTCGTCGCCGCGGACCAGCCCTTCCGGGCCGCCCTGCTCTCCCTGGAGCTGGCGCGCCTCGACCTCGAGCAGGGCCGCTTCGACGAGCTCGCCGAGCTGGCGCAGTGGATCGGCACGGTATTCGAGAGCCGGCAGCTGCCGGCGCGCGCCGCCGTCGCGCTGATGCTGTTCCAGCAAGCGGCCGTCGGGCGCCAGGTCACCGCCGAGGCGCTGCAGGGGCTGCGCATCTGCCTCAAGCAGGCGCAGACCTCGACCCTGCGCAGCGAACCCAAGCCCTCCTGAACCGCCCGGCGCGCAGATTGCACCAACTTTTCGCCGCACCGATCCGTATACGGGGCGAGACGAAATCCACCACGCCGGCCCGCGGGAGTCCAGACCCGCCGGCCGGCGCGTCTCTTTTCCGGGCACCCTTGGGTAGACTCGCCGCCCCGTGGACCGCCCTTCGCCCCTGCCGCCGCCGGCCGACCCGCCGCCCGAGACCGCGGCCCTCTGCGCCCCGCACGGCGCCCCCGGCCGCTTCTTCAACCCCTGGCGGCCGCACCTCCACGGCGTCTCCGCCGTGCTGCGCTGGTGGCTCTCCCCCAACCCCTACGGCAAGCGCTCGCCGCCCGCGGTGCCGGTGGTGCCCTGGGACGGCAGCACCCTCGGCAGCCACGGCGACGGCACGCTGACCTGGATCGGCCACTCGAGCTTCGCCATCGAGGGCGAGGGCACGGTGGCGCTGACCGACCCGCACTTCGGGCCGCGGGCGCTGGGGCCGCGGCGCCAGGTGCCGCCGGGCGCGCCGCTCGCAGCGGTGCCGGCCGACGCCTTCGCCGTCCTCTCCCACAACCACTACGACCACCTCGACCGCTGGACGGTGGAGCGCCTGCCGCCGTCGCTGCCGTGGTTCGTGCCGCCCGGCATGGGCCGCTGGCTGCGCCGCCGCGGCGTGCGGCAGGTCACCGAGGTCGACTGGTGGCACCGCGTGCGCCACGGCGGCTGGACGCTGACCGCGCTGCCGGCGCAGCACTGGTCGAACCGCTTGTCCCAGCGCCGCAACGCCGCCCTGTGGTGCTCCTGGCTGCTCGAGGGCGGCGGCCGCCGCTGGTACTTCGCGGGCGACAGCGGCTGGTTCGGCGGCTTCGCCGAGATCGGCCGCCGCTGCCCCGGCATCGACGTCGCGCTGCTGCCGATCGGCGCCTACGAGCCGCGCTGGTTCATGGCCTACCAGCACGTCGATCCGGCGCAGGCGGTCGTCGCCTTCCGCCATCTTGGCGCGCGCTTCATGGTCGGCATGCACTGGGGCGTCTTCGACCTCACCGACGAGCCGGTCGACCGCGCGCCGGCCGAGCTCGCCGAGGTGCTGGCGACGGCGGCCGGCGACGGCGTGCGCGAGCGGGTGCGGGTGATGGCGGTGGGCGAGCGCTGGCGGGTGCCGGCGCGCGACGAGGGCGGCGGGACTTGACGCGCCGGGTACAATGCCGCGCATGATCGAGGCCACCCGCCCCGGGCCCGTGCGCACCGAGAAGCTGGGCCGCAACGACCCCTGCTGGTGCCGCAGCGGCCAGAAGTACAAGAAGTGCCATCTGTCCAGCGACCGCGCCGGGCGGACCAACGCGCCGCGCCCGCAGGCGGCGCCGGCGCCGGCGTCCAGGCCGGGGCTGGTGCTCAAGACGGCGGCCGACGTCGAGGGCATCCGCCGCGCCGGGCGCCTCACCCGCTCGATCCTCGACGGCCTCGCCGAGGTCGTCCGCCCCGGCGTCACCACCGCCGAGATCGACGCTTGGGTGGCGGCGCGCATGGCGGAAGCGGGTGCCCGCCCGGCGACGCTCAACTACAAGGGCTTCCCGGCGTCGAGCTGCACCTCCATCGACGAGGTGGTGTGCCACGGCATCCCGGGCGAGCGGGAGCTGGCCGCGGGCGAGATCATCAACGTCGACGTCACCTCGGTGCTCGACGGCTTCTACGGCGACGCCTCGAACATGTACCTGGTGGGCGAGGTGGACGCCGAGGCCCGGCGGCTGGTGCGGGTGACCCGGGAGGCGCTGGAGCACGGCGTCGCGGCGGTACGGCCCGGCGGGCGGATGGGCGACGTCGGCGCGGCGATCCAGGCGCACGCCCGGGCGCACGGCTACTCCGTGGTGCGCACCTTCGGTGGCCACGGTATCGGCCGCAGCTTCCACGAGGAGCCGTTCGTGCCCCACTACGGCAAGCCCGGCACCGGCGAGCCGCTGATCCCGGGCATGGTCTTCACCATCGAGCCGATGCTCAATCAGGGCACCTGGAAGGTGAAGGTGCTCGATGACGGCTGGACGGCGGTCACCGCCGACGGCAAGCTGTCCGCCCAGTGGGAGCACACCGTGGCGGTGACCGAGGACGGCGTCGACGTGCTGACCCGGTGAGGAAGGGCACGGCGGACGCGCCGCGGCAGCTCACCCTCTTCGCGGGGCTGCTGGAGGCGCTGCGCGCGAAGGCGGCGCGGCCGAGGAAGCGCCGCGTCAGCACGACGGCGGCGCCGGCGCTCGCGCCGAGGCCGGAGTCACCGCCGACCCGGCGCCGCCGCCGCGGCCGCCTCGAGACCCGCGGCCGCTGCTGCGACCTCGCCGACCTCGCCGCCGAGATCAACGCCCGCTACTTCGACGGCGCCCTGGCCGCCGCCATCACCTGGGGCCGCCGTCGCCCCCGCCGCCGCGCCCGCCGCCGCACCCGCCGCATCACCATGCAGCTCGGCAGCTACCACCCCGACCTCGACCTCGTCCGCATCCACCCCGCCCT
>CAZLBJ010000272.1:0-3829 GCA_964557755.1 uncultured Thermoanaerobaculia bacterium | reverse complement strand
CCTCGAACGCGACCCTGCCGACGGCGATCAAGGTCGCCGAGCATGACCTGGGCCTGCCGCGGCGCATCTCCCGTTTCGTGCTGACCATCGGCGCCACCGGCAACCAGAACGGCACGGCGCTGTTCGAGGGGGTGACGGTGCTCTTCCTGGCCCAGCTCTACGGCGTCGAGCTGGCCCTCGCCGAGCAGCTCCTGGTGGTCTTCGTCTGCATCCTCGGCGGCATCGGCACCGCCGGCGTGCCGGCGGGATCGCTGCCGGTGGTGGCGCTGATCCTCGGCATGGTGGGCGTGCCGATCGAGGGGATCGGCCTGGTGATCGGCGTCGACCGCCTGCTCGACATGTGCCGCACCACCCTCAACGTCACCGGCGACCTCGCCTTGGCGACGATCGTGGCGCGCGGCGAACCGACGGCCGCGGACGGCGAGGACGTGGCGGCACCGCGCGCCGGGTGACCGGCTCGCTCTGCTAGGCTGACGCCGTCATGTCCCGCACAGGCCGCGTCTTCGCGTCGCGGCAGGACCGCATCCTTCGCGCGCCCGCGACGGCAACCGCCCTGCAGCGGACGGGCGAGCCGCGGCCGCTGCGAGCCGTCACTGCCGATCCTCGCCGCGACGTCGTGCGCGCCGATCGGCTCGGGCATCGCGTGACCGCGGCGCTGCGACGCGGCGGCCCGCCGGCCGCGGCCGTGCAGCGCACCCTCAAGCGGTGGAAGCCGAGCGGTAAGGTGCCGGACGACTACGGGAAGGTCGACGCCAAGGTGCGCGAGGTGGACGCCGCCGTCGACTCCGCGTACCGCAAGGTCGCCGACCAGCTCAAGGCGGGCAAGCCGAAGCAGCTCGACGGGGTGTCGGACCGGCGCTACGCCACCTGGATCGCCGGCCTCTCCGACAAGGGCTTGCCGGCCAACCTGAAGGCGGCGTACACCGGCTACGTCATCGAAGACCACGCCACCGTCGGCTTCACCGCCGATGAGATGGTCACCCTGCAGGTCACCGGCGAGCTGCGGAACAGCCGGCCCGACGTGGTGGTGCGCGACGGGAGCCAGGGGCTGTTCGGCGTCACCGGCTACCTGGACATCACCTCCACCGGCGACGCCGGCCACGTGTTCGACAAGGAGGGCAATTGGGGCCGGCGGCCGTACGTCGCCGAGAGCCTCTACCCCTCGATCGACTTCTCCCGCCTCTCGGAAGGGCCGCTCGAGATCGACGAGGACACCCTGCGCAAGGTCGAGGAGTGGCGCCTCGAGCGCGCCAAGCGGCGCTGGAAGCAGGTGAAGAAGGCGTACGCGAGCCGCAAGGCGCGCTTCGAGATCGGGCAGAGGGCGGTCGGGAAGGTCCTGGAGGAGTGGAGCCCGGAGCGGCGCAAGGAGCTGCGCGACCAGGAGCCGACCGAGAGGCGGCGCGGCGGCAAGGTCCTGTCGACCCGGTTCAGCGTCCGCGACGAGCCGTACCGGCGCCGCCCGAGCCGCGTCAACACGAAGATGCGCGGCGAAATGGAAGCCTACGGCATCCGCATCGACCCAAAGGGCGGCATCGTGCGCATCGACTTCGACAGCATCCTCGACGCCGAGGGCACCGCCTACACCTGGGAGCACATCATGGAGCTGTACGGCCTGACCTGATCTCCGGCCGGGGCACGGGCGTTCGCCGCCCGCGAAGCCCGCTCCGCCGTCCTCGGCATCGCCGCCGCCCGGCCCGAGACGCCGCGATGATCCCGCCGGCGGCGCTCATGCCGCACCGCGGCTTGACCCCCTCCCTCCCCGCCGGCAGACTGCGACTACAGAACGAGCGTTCGGTTTTAGACGCCGCGCCCGTCGGCCCGGGGGAGCCTGCCGGCGGCGCGGCTGGACACCGACGCGGAGGGGGGATCCTTGATCGAGACCGGACTGGCGGGACGCGTGGTGGTGGTGACCGGAGCCGCGGCGGGCATCGGGCGCGCCGCGGCGCGGCGCTTCGCGCAGGAGGGGGCGCGGGTGGCGGCGTGGGACGTGGCGTGGGGAGACGGCGCCGCCGCGGCCGCCGAGGCCGAGCTCGCCGCCGCCGGCGGCGAGGGCTACGCGCAGGCGGTCGACGTCACCGACGCGGCGGCGGTCGACGCCGCCGTCGCCGCCGTCGCGGAGCGCTGGGGCGCCGCCGGCGTGCTGGTCGCCAACGCCGGCATCGTGCGCGACGCGCAGCTCGTCAAGGCGAAGGACGGCGCGGTGGCGGCGACGATGTCCGACGCCGCCTTCGACGCCGTGGTCGACGTCAACCTGCGCGGCGTCTTCCACTGCGCCCGCGCCGTGGTGCCGGGGATGATCGCGGCCGGCGGCGGCGTGCTGCTCGCCGCCAGTTCGGTGGTCGGCCTCTACGGCAACTTCGGGCAGACCAACTACGTCGCCACCAAGGCCGGCGTCATCGGCATGACGCGGGTGTGGGCGCGCGAGCTGGGGCGCTTTGGCATCCGCGCCAACGCCGTCGCCCCCGGCTTCATCAAGACCGAGATCCTCGCCGCCATGCCGGAGAAGGTGCTCGACGGCATGGTCGGCCACACGCCGATCGGCCGCATGGGCGATCCGGCCGACGTCGCCGAAGCCTACGTGTGGCTGGCCTCCGACGCCGCCCGCTTCGTCACCGGCGCCGTGCTGTCCGTGGACGGCGGGCTGGTGGTGGGGACGTGACCCCGGTGTGCCCGTGACAGCCAACGGCCGCTTCGCGCGCATCGTCGCCACCGCCAGCCACCTGCCGCCGCGGCGGGTGGGCAACGACGAGCTACGCCGCCAGCTCGCCGAGCGGAACCCCGATCTCGACCCCGAGTTCGTGGCCAAGATGGAGGCGTCGACCGGCATCCGCGCCCGCTGGTGGGCCGACGACGGCGTCGCCACCTCCGACCTGGCGCTGCCGGCCGCGCGCCAGGCGCTGGAGCGCGCCGGCCGCCGCCCCGAGGACGTCGACCTGATCGTCCTCGGCACCGACTCGCCGGACTACGTGACGCCGGCCACTTCGGTGGTGCTGCAGCACAAGCTCGGCGCCGGCAACGCCGGCACCTTCGACGTCGGCTGCGCCTGCGCCTCGTTTCCCACGGGACTCGCCGCCGCCGCGGGCCTGCTCGCCGCCAATGCCAACCTGTCGACGGTGCTGGTGCTCGGCGTGTATCTCATGCACCGCCTGGCGGCCGACGACGACCCGATGCTGTTCTTCTACGGCGACGGCGCCGCGGCGGCGGTGCTCGAGGCCGGCGACGCGCCCGGCTTCGTGGCCTCCGCGTTCCAGGCCGACGGCGCCTACCACCGGCACTGGGGGCTCTACTCCGGCGGCACCTTCGAGCCGGCCAGCGAGGCGTCGCTGCGCGAGGGGCGCACGAAGGTGCGCATGCTCGAGCGCTACCCGCCGGAGATCAACCACGACGGCTGGCCGCGCCTGGTGCGCCGCGTCGCCGACGCCGGCGGCTTCGCGGTCGGCGACGTCGACCTCTTCATCTTCACCCAGGTGCGCAAGCCGTCGATCGGCGTCGTCATGGAGGCGCTCGGCGTGCCGGTCGAGCGCGCCCACACGGTGATGGAGGAGTGGGGGTACACGGGCTCGGCGTGCGTCGGCATGGCGTACCACGACGCGGTGGAGAAGGGGAAGGCGAAGCCGGGCGACCTGGTGGTCTTCGTCGGCTCGGGCGTCGGGTACAACCCGGGGGCGGCGGCGTTCGGGGTGTGTGGGCGGCCGTGGAGGGCGACCAGATAGCCGTGGGGTGTGGGGGCCGGCGGTGGGTGGCGGGGCGCCTGGCGGGGGACGTTCCGCTTCGGTCGGACTTTGGGGAGGAGCGCTCCACTCTTCAGCGAGCGCACGCCACCGCTCTC
>CAZLBJ010000271.1:0-3711 GCA_964557755.1 uncultured Thermoanaerobaculia bacterium | reverse complement strand
CGGCTTCCGCCGCCGCCGCGGCGGGCTCGGCGCGCTCCTCCTCCGCCGCCGGCACGTCGACCACGTCGGCCACCCGCGCCGCCTCCGGGTTGCGCTGCACGGCGGCGGCGAGGAAGCGGGCGGCGGCGGCGACGCGGCCGGCCTCCTTGAGCTTCGCGACGCCGTCGGTGACGAAGCCGAGGTCGGAGGCGTCGACCGCGAGCGCCTTGAGCAGGACCTGCTCGGCCTCCTCGGCGTGGCCGTGGTCGAGCATCATCTCGGCGATGCGCCGGTACTGCGCCATCGCCTTGTCGAGCAGCTTCTGGCGCTGGTACAGCTCGGCCAGGCGGACGCGGACGCTGGGGTCGTCCGGGTCGACCGCGGTCATCCGCTCGTAGATGGCGGTCGCCGAGGTGGCGTTGTCGTGCTTGAGGTAGTAGTCGGCGAGCACCTGGTACTGGGTGCGCGCCTCGTTCAGCAGGCCCTGGCGGTGGTAGAGGCCGGCGAGCTGCTCGTAGACCCCGAGGCGGGTGGGGTCGAGCTTGATGATCTTCTTGTAGATCGCCGTCGCCTTGGGGAAGAACCCGTCGGCGGTGTAGTTCTGGGCGATCTGGGTGAACAGCCGGACGGCCTCGTCGATGCGCTCGGAGCGGGCGTAGAGGTCGCCGACGCGGTTGAGCGTCGCGGCGTCGTCCGGCTGCTCCGCGAGCACCTTGCGGTACTCACGGATGGCGGCGTCGATCTTGCCGCGCTGGACGTACTTCTCGGCCGTCTGGACGACCTTTTCCCGTTTGACGGCCATCGGCTGTCCCCGGCTCCCCCGTTCTCCGCGCCCGGCCGCGGCCGGGCGCCGGCGTCAGCCCTCCCGGCGCTCTTCGATGCGGGCCGCCTTGCCGCGCCGGTCGCGCAGGTAGTACAGCTTGGCGCGCCGCACCTTGCCCAGGCGCACCACCTCGATCTTGTCGAGGATCGGCGAGTGGAGCGGGAAGATCCGCTCGACGCCGGTGCCGCCCGACACCTTGCGCACGGTGAACGTCTCGCGGGTGCCGCCGCCGCGGCGGGCGATGACGACGCCCTGGAACACCTGGATGCGCTCCTTGTCGCCCTCGACCACGCGGACGTGGACCTTCACCGTGTCGCCGGCGCGGAACTCCGGCACGTCGGTCCGCAGGTAGCTGTCTTCGATCGCCTGGAGCTTGATCATCGCTCTATCCCCTACAGTGAGAACGTCGATTATCGCGTATGCCGCCTTGGCATAGCAAGTCGTGCATCTATGCGCCTGTGGCCATCTCCGCCCGTAGCTCTGCGAGCCGCCGGCGGTCCTCGTCGTCGAGGTCCGCCGGCGCCAGCAGCTCGGGGCGCTTCTCCAGCGTCGCGCGCAACGCCTCGCGGCGGCGCCAGCGCTCGATCGCCGCGTGGTCGCCGGAGAGCAGCACCGGCGGCACGCCCAGCACCCGGCCGTCGGGCGCCTCGACCTCCGGCGGCCGCGTGTAGTGCGGGTGGTCGAGCAGGCCGGCGCGGAAGCTGTCCCGCACCACCGAGTCGGCCAGCCCGACGACGCCGGGCACCTGCCTCGACACCGCCTCGATCACCACCATCGCCGCCAGCTCGCCGCCGGAGAGGACGTAGTCGCCGATCGACAGCTCCTCGTCGACCACCGACTCGCGCACCCGCTCGTCGACCCCCTCGTAGCGGCCGCACAGCAGCAGCAGCTCGCCGCGCGCCGCCAGCTCGCGCACCTTGGCGTCGTCGAGCCGCCGCCCCTGGGGCGACGTCAGGACGCGCCAGCTCTGCGTGCCGCCGCCTTCACCACCGGCCGGCCGCCGCGGCGCCAGCGCCTCGACGGCGCGCAGCCAGGGCGGCGCCGTCATCACCATGCCGCCGCCGCCGCCGTACGGCTCGTCGTCGACGCTGCGGTGGCGGTCCAGCGTCCAGTCGCGCAGGTCGTGGACCGCGACCTCCAGCAGCCCGCCCGCCACCGCCCGGCCGACCAGGCTGGTGGCCAGGAACGGCGCGAACAGCTCCGGGAAGATGGTCAGGACCCGGATGCGCATGCTTCGATCAGCCCCGGCGGCAGGTCGACGTCGATGCGGCCGGCGGCAAGGTCGACCCGCACCAGGAAGGCGTCGACGAACGGCACCGGCAGGCGGCGCAGGCCGTCGTCGACCATCAGCAGCAGGCCGCCGCCGTCCTCCACCACGTCCACCACCTCGCCCAACTCGCCCGCCGCCGCGTCGTGGACGCGGCAGCCGACGAGCTGGAATTCGTACCAGGTCCCCTCCGGCGCCGGCGGTACGTCGTCTCGACGCACCGACAGCTCGGCGCCGCGCAGCGCCTCGGCGGCCTCGCGGCCGGCGACGCCCTCGAACCACACCAACATGGCGCCGCCGTGCTCCTGCGCGCGCTCCACCGTCAGGCCGCCGCCGGTCTCCGGCGGCGCCAGCAGGCGGCTGCCGGCGGACCAGCGCTCGGGGTTGTCGGTGAGGTTCTGGACGATCACCGCGCCGAGCACCCCGTGGGGGCGGCGCACGCGGCCGACGAGGACGGTCTCCTCGCTCGCCGGGTCAGTCGACGACTTCGAGCTCATAGAGCTCGTCGTCCACCGCCGCGCGGCAGTCGAGCAGGGTGCGCAGCGCGCGCACGGTGCTGCCGCGGCGGCCGATCACCTTGCCCACGTCGTCCTCGGCCACTTCGACCTCGAAGACCAGGGCGTCGTCCTCCTCGACCTCGAAGATCTCCACCTCGTCGGGCGCGTCCACCAGCAGGCGGACGAGCTCCTCGAGCTGGTCGGCGACCTCCGGCTCAGGCATCCGCCTTCTCCTCGGGGTCGCCGGTCTCCGGCGCCTCGGCGGTGGCCGGCTCCGCCTCTTCGGCCGGCGCCTCGGCAGCCTGTGCCTCGGCGGCTTCGGCGGCCTCCGCCTCGGCCTTCTCGGCGGGCTGCTCCTCGGCGGCCTCGGCCTTCGCCTCCGGCTCGGGCTCGGCGGCGGGCTCGGCGGCCGGTGCCGCGGCCTGGGCGGTCTCCTCGGCGGCGGGCTCTGCGGCCGGTGCCGCGGCCTGGGCGGTCTCCTCGGCGGCGGGCTCCTCGGCCGGCGCGGCCTCGGCCGGCTGCTCGGTGGCCGGAGCGGCCGTCGCCTCCGCCGGCTTCTCGGCGGGCGGCGCGGCCTCCGCCTTGGCGGCCTTGGCGGCGGCCTTGGCGGCGGCCTTCGGCTTGGCGGCGGCGGTCTCGAGCTTGCCGCTCTCCAGGCGCTGGACCAGCTTCTTCACGGTGGGCGACAGCAGGGCGCCCTGGCCCTGCCAGTAGCGCAGCCGCTCGAGGTCGAGCTTCAGGTCGGGCGGCGTCGGACGCGGGTTGTAGTGCCCCACCTCCTCCACCGACGCCGCCGTCGGCGTCCTGCGGGAGTCGGAAACCACCACCCGGTAGAAGGGCGCGTGGGTCTTCCCCATTCGGCGGAGCCGAATCTTCAGCATCTCGTCACTCTCCTCCAGACCTTCTTCGAACGTTCTTCGAGATCTCGGTGCTCGTCTGCGGTACGGGATCGTGTGGCGTGCGGCGCGGGGCGCGAAGCGGCACGACGAGGCGGCCCGTCCAGCGTCCCGCCGGCAGGCCGACCGCACGAAGCTCCACAGTGTAGCGGAAAACGCCGCCGATTCCAAGCCGGCGGCGGCTCGGCTAACATCGGCGCATGGTCGAGGTGGCGCCGAGCAGTGAGGAGATCGCGCGGACCTGCCGGT
>CAZLBJ010000270.1:0-4501 GCA_964557755.1 uncultured Thermoanaerobaculia bacterium | reverse complement strand
GAACCAGGCGGCGAGGTGCTCGGTGGTCGGCGAGCGGCGGTCGAAGGGCGGCACGGCGTTCACGTCGCGGTGGTCGAAGCGGGCGGTGAGCTCGTCGAGGGCGCGCTTGACGGCCACGAAGTCGTAGGCCATGCCCTCGTCGTCGAGCCGGTCGGCGGCGAGGGCGGCCTCCACCTGCCAGGAGTGGCCGTGGTTGGCCTCCGGCCGTCCCCGGTAGGAGGTGAGATGGTGGGCGGCTTCGAAGCGGCCGCGGACGCGCAGCAGGAAGGACGGCATGCCGGCCGCCATCGTACCGCCGCCGCCCCGGCACGGCAACGCGGTTCCGCGCCTGGAGCGTTCCACGGTAAGCTGGCCCGACCCCGGAACCGACGTTCGAAGACACCGAGCCGCCGCCCGCGACGACGACCATGGAGATCTACTGCCTCCTCGCCATCCTCGGCTTCATGCTGCTGTCGTTCGCCTTCCAGTGGCTGCCGCTGGACGTCACGGCGCTGACCACGCTGGGGCTGCTGCTGGTCTTCGAGCTGGTGACGCCTGCGGAGGCGATCGCCGGCTTCTCGAACCCGGCGGTGGTGACCGTGATGATGCTCTTCGTGCTCAGCCACGGCCTGGTCGAGAGCGGCGTCATCAACCGCCTGGGCTATCGCATCAGCCACATCTCCGGGCAGTCGCCGTGGCGCGCCACCATCACCCTGCTGGTGGTCACCGGCGTCCTCTCCGCGTTCATCAACAACACCGCCGCCATCGCCATCTTCATGCCGCTGGCGATGATGCTGGCGCGCCACTACCGCTTCAGCCCGTCGCGCCTGCTCATCCCGCTCTCCTACACCGCCATCGCCGGCGGCACCTGCACGCTGATCGGCTCCTCGACCAACCTGCTGGTCAGCTCGCTGGCGGTGGAGTCGGGGATGGCGCCGATCGGCGTCTTCGAGCTCGCCGCCTTCGGCTCGGTGCTCTTCGCCGTCACCCTGACCTACAACGTGCTGGTGCCGATGCGCACGCTGCCCGAGCGCGCCGACGTCTCCAGCCTGACCCGCAAGTACAGCCTCGGCCCCTACCTCACCGAGATGCGCGTGCCGGCCGGCTCGCCGCTGATCGGCGACACGGTGCTCGAGCGCGGCATCTCGCACCGCTTCAACCTCAACGTGCTGGAGATCATCCGCGGCCAGCACAAGATCACCCAGGACATCCGCAACACCGCGCTCGAGCCCGACGACGTGCTGCTGGTGCGCGGAGCCATGGAGGACATCGTGGCGCTGCGCGGCCACTACGGCCTGCTGCTGCTCTCCGACACCAAGCTCGGCGACGAGACCTTCACCGACAGCACCAACGTGCTGGCCGAGATGCAGCTCGCGCCACAGAGCCAGCTCGCCGGCAAGACGCTCAAGGAGATCGACTTCCGCAAGCGCTACGGCTGCTTCGTGCTGGCCCTGAACCGCACCGGCGAGGTGATCCGCGACAAGGTGGCGTTCATCGAGCTGCAGCCGTGGGACATCCTGCTGGTGTTCGGCCCGCGGGTGCGCATCGAGGGCCTCGGGCAGCAGGACGACTTCCTGTCGATCGGCGAGGTGGACCTCAAGATCCGCCTGTCGCACCGCTGGTGGATCGCGACGGCGATCATCCCGCTGGTGGTGCTGCTGGCCGCCTTCGGGGTGTTCGACATCCTCAAGGCGGCGATCCTCGGCGTCGTGGTGCTGCTGGTCACCCGCGCCGTGACCATCCAGCAGGCCTACCGCTCGATCAACTGGACGGTGATCTTCCTGCTCGCCACCCTGCTGCCGCTCGGGGTGGCGATGGAGCGCACCGGCCTCGCCGACCTCCTCGGCCACGCCATCGCGCGCGCCGGCGGGCCGCTGGGGCCGATGGCGGTGCTGGCGGTGGTGGTGGTGGTCACCGCGCTCTTGACCGAGGTGATCTCCAACAACTCCGCCGCCGTGCTGATGTTCCCCATCGCGCTCTCCGCCGCCGCCGCCATCGGCATCGACCCGCGGCCGCTGGTGATGGCGGTCACCTTCGCCGCCTCGATGAGCTTCATGACCCCGATCGGCTACCAGACCAACACCATGGTCTACGGCCCCGGCGCCTACCGCTTCAGCGACCACCTGCGCGCCGGCGTGCCGCTGCAGGTGATGGCCTGGATCCTGGCGCTGCTGCTCATCCCGCGCATCTGGCCGTTCTGAGCTCGGCCAGTCCAGCTCAGCTCAGCTAGCCGCCCGGGCCGACGATCTTCTCGAGGCGCGCCACCACCATGTCGAGGGCGACGACGTTCTCGCCGCCCTCGGGGATGATGACGTCCGCCCAGCGCTTCGACGGCTCGACGAACTCGAGGTGCATCGGGCGCACGCTGCCGAGGTACTGGCGCATGACGTCCTCGACGTCGCGGCCGCGCTCCTCGAGGTCGCGGCGCAGGCGGCGGATGAAGCGGATGTCGGCGTCGGTGTCGACGTAGATCTTGAAATCCATGAGGCGGCGCACCTCGGGCAGGGCGAGGACCAGGATGCCTTCCAGCATCACCACCGGCTCGGGGCCGACGCGCACCGTCTCGGCGGTGCGGCGGTGGCGCACGAAGTCGTACACCGGCACCTCGATCGCCCGGCCGGCGCGCAGCGCCTCGAGGTGCGCCACCAGCAGGTCGACGTCGAGCGCCTCCGGGTGGTCGAAGTTGTGGTGCAGCAGGTCGGCGTCGGTCCCCCACTCGATGTCCTTGTAGTAGCTGTCCATCTCGAGGAAGGCGATGCGCGTCTCGCCGACCGCCTCGAGGATGCGGCGGGCGACGGTGGTCTTGCCGGAGCCGGTGCCGCCGGCGACGCCGAGGAGCAGGGGGTTGGCGGCCTTCGGGGCGGGGCCGGCCAGCGAGGCGGGGTCCGTCATCGCGTCTCCATGATCTCGTCCAGACTGGCGGACACCAGCTCCGGCTCGTCGGGCAGCCAGGCGCGGAAGCCGGGGCTGGCGAACAGCTCCTCGTCGCCGGGGTAGGTGGGCACCAGGTAGGGCGGGAAGCGGGCGAAGTACTCGCGGTCGGAGAGGCGGCGGCGCGCCTGCACCGTGCGGCGGCGGCCGGCGGCGGCGTCGAGGTGGCCGAGCAGCCAGTTCATGGCGCGGAGCTGGGCGACGGTGCGCTCGTCGGTGAGGGTTGGAACACGCCCGCCCGCGGCGGCCTCGGCGGCGGCGGCGGGGCGGCGGCGGGCGGCGATCTCGCGCTTGACGCGCGCCGCCAGCCGCTTCGCCAGCTCCACGGTACCGTAGCGGCGCCAGCGCTCCGGCAGGTCGGCGAGGCGCGCCGGCGGCTCGGGCGGCGGGACGGGCGGCACCATGGCGGCGGCGCCCGTTCTCGGCGCGGTGTCGGCGATGTGGCCGGCGTAGGGGTCGAGGGCGAGCTGCTCGCCGCCGGGGTTGTGGGCCACCAGCAGGTGCCGGGTGCGCGACAGGAAGGCGAGCAGGATGCCCGGCATCATGCGCTCCCACAGGCCGTCCTCGTAGTTCTTGTAGACGGTGAGGAAGGCGTTGCGCTCGAACAGGAAGCCGCGGTTGTAGAGGCCCAGCAGGTCGCTGGTGGCGCTCGAGCGGTGGTGCACCACGGCGTCGTGGGCGTAGAGCACGCGCTCGCCGCCGCTCCACAGGCGCCAGCCGAGGTCGACGTCCTCGAGGTAGGCGAAGTAGGCCTCGTCGAAGCCGCCGGCGGCGCGGAAGGCGGCGCGGCGCACCAGCATGTTGCCGCCGCAGGGGAAGGCCAGCTCGGCGCCGTCCGGCGGTACGACGTCCACCCCTCCGGCCTCGAGCTCAGGGCCGTCCAGGCGGCGGCGGAAGCCGAGCTGGAAAGCGTGGCCGTCGAAGGTCATGACGCCGCGCGCGAAGTCGAGGCGCTCGCCGGTCCAGTCGAGGATGCGGCCGGAGACGGCGGCGACGTCCGGCGGCGCGGCGCGCAGGGCGTCGACCAGCGCGGCGAGCCAGTCGGGGTGCGGACGGGTATCGTTGTTGACCAGGGCCACCGCGTCGCCCGCCGCCGCCTCGACCAGGCGGTTGTTGCCGGCGCAGAAGCCGAGGTTCGCGTCGCTCTCGACCAGGCGCACGCGCGGGTGGTGGCGGCGCAGCCAGTCCGCGGTGCCGTCGGAGGAGCCGTTGTCGAGCACCAGCACCTCCCACTCGACGCCGGGGTCGCGCTGCGCCGCCAGCGCCGGCAGCAGCACCTCGAGGTGGCGCCGGCCGTTCCACGACACCACCGCCACCGACACCTTGCCGACCCCGCCGCTCACGCCGCGCCTCCGGTCGAGCCCCCGAGGCGGCGCAGCCAGCGGCGGGCGCGGAAGGCGAGGCGGTCCGGCGGCGCCACCGTCTCCGGCCGGAAGGCGTAGGCCTCCTTGTGCGGGTCGCGCCGCGGCGCCCGGCACCAGTCGGCGAGCGGCCGCAGCACCGCCTCCCAGGAGAACCGCCGCGCCAGCTCGGCGGCGCCCCGGCGGCGGGCGGCGACGGCCTCGGGGTCGCCGAGCGCCTCGGCGAGCGC
>CAZLBJ010000269.1:0-15346 GCA_964557755.1 uncultured Thermoanaerobaculia bacterium | reverse complement strand
GCCTGTCGGCGCCCGGCTACGACCTGCGCGACAACGAGGCGTACCCGTCGATCATGGACGACTACCGCGCCAGCTTCGACCGCCTGGCGGCGCTCGACGCCGACGTGTTCCTGGCGACCCACGGCACCTTCTTCCACCTGGAGCGCAAGCGCCGGGCGATGCAGAAAGGGGCTCCGAACCCGTTCGTCGACCCGGAGGAGTCGAAGCGCTTCGTCGCGCGCTGGCGCGGCATCGTCGAGGACCAGTACCTCGAGCAGGGCGCCGTCGACGAGGTCGTCGAGGTCCTCGACCGCTTTCACCAGGCCGCGGCGGAGGCGGACGCCGAGACCTACTTCTCCCTGCTCGCGGACGACGCCGTCTACCTCGGCACCGACGCCAGCGAACGCTGGTCGGTCGACGAGTTCCGCGCCTTCGCCGAGCCGTACTTCGACCGCGGCCAGGGCTGGACCTACGTCGCGACGAGCCGCCACGTCGACCTCGACGAGGATCGCGGCACGGCCTGGTTCGACGAGATGCTGGAGAACGAGACCTACGGCACCACCCGCGGCACGGGCGTCCTGACGAAGACCGGCGACGGCTGGCGCATCGTGCAATACCACCTGACGATCCCGGTCCCCAACGAGATCGCCAGGGAGGTGGTGGAGCGGATCCGGGCGGTGGAGGCGGAGGGACCGTGATCGACGCCGCGGGCCGGCCTACCGCTGGAAGGCGTACGACAGCTTCATGAACACCCCCCGGCTGGCCGGCTCGAGCGAGTCGTCGCCGGCGAGCTCGACCAGCTCGCGGTTGTCGGCGTAGCCGACGAAGAGGACCGTCTGCCAGTTGAGCTCGTAGGCGAAGAGGAGCGAGCCGGCGAGGCCGCCGCTCCGGCGGCCAACGGGGTCGAGGTAGAGCGTCGGGTCGCGCTCGGTCTCCACCCAGTCGGCGATCAGGCGCAGGTAGCTGCGGGCGCTGAAGTTGTATTGGCCGCGCAGGCGGGCGAGGTCGGCGGTGAACAGGCGGCCCCTGGCGCCGCCCTCGTCGACGTCGAGCCAGCGCCGCCCCGCCGTCAGCCCCACCTCGAGGTGGGGGCCGGGGCGCACGATGGCGCTCAGGTTCACCGTGCCGCCGTCGCCCCGGCGGTGATTGGCGAAGTCCACCTGCTCGCCCAGGTTGCCGTCCAGCGACAGGCGGGAGATCGCCCGGCTCGGGGAGAGCTGCACGGTGTAGAAGAGCTTGTCGGTCGAGAACACCCGCTCGCCGCTGCGTACCCGGTCGGCCGCGTAGCGTAGGCGGACGGCCGAGCTCCACAGGCCGTCGAGGCCGAGGCCCGGCGAGACGCCGCGGAACACCAGGTCGCCGTCGCGGTCCTGGGTGTAGTCGCCGAGCAGGTAGGTGCGCCAGCGGCGGATCGGGCCGCTCTCCGGGCGCACCGTGCGGCCGATCTCGGCGTAGCCCTCGCGGATGCCCACCTGCGGCACGAAGCCGACGTCGGCGCGGAACTCGTCTGCGTGGTCCCAGTAGGAGAGATACCAGTCCCAGGTGCGGCCGCCGTGGGCGTACCACAGGCGGGCGGCGTGGCCGGAGAATGCGCGGCCGTCCCAGTCGGCGGCGAGGCCGGGCCGCTCCGGCGTCCGGCTCTGCGAGAAGAGGAGTTGGCCGACGACGGTGTCCGAGCTCGTCAGCCGCCAGCGGAAGTCGGGGCCGAAGACGCGGTTGTAGGCGCCGCCCTCGATGCTGCGGTCGGTGGCCAGGAAGGAGACGAAGGAGTCGCCGACGTCGTGGCGCAGGCGCCCGACGGTGACCACCGAGGAGAAGTCGGCGAGGGCCAGCGACGAGGTGTTGGCGCCGGGCAGGATGACGCTGCCGCCGCCGCGGTCGTCGGACACCAGCAGGGTGTAGGTGCTGCTCCCGAAGCGGCCGGTGGCGCGCGCCCCCCAGTCGGGCTGGGTGATCGAGCGCGTGTAGACGGCGTTGATCGGCGTCGAGAAGAGGTCGACGCCCTCGAGGAAGAAGGGCCGCTTCTCGGGGAAGAAAAGGGCGAAGCGCTCGTTGGCGGCGATCTGCGGCTGGTCGGCCTCGATCTGCGAGAAATCGGGGTTGATCGTGGCGTCGAGGGCGAGCGCCGGCGCCGGCACCCACTTGACGTCGACGCCGCCGTCGCCGTCGAACGAGCCGTCCTCGATGGGCGTGCCGGCGCCGCCCGGCGCCGCGTCGGTGCGCCCGGCGGTGGCGTAGGGGGCGATCACCAGCGAGCCGCCCTCCGGCAGCCCGGCGAAGCCGTCGAGCGGGTGCGAGTGGCAGATGAAGCAGTCCTCGTCGCGCGGCAGCGGCCCGGCGAACATCTGGGTGCGGAAGTCGCGCGGCCAGTTGCGGTAGAGCAGCACCCCCATGCGCGGCGCCGAGCCCTCGTAGCGCAGCGTCGAGAACGGTACCCGCATCTCCAGCGTCCAGCCCTGTTCGGTGATGCGGCCGGCGGCGTCCCAGTAGAAGTCCGGCGAGGAGTCCTCGCCGCTCGAGTCGGAGCTGATGGCGTCGTACTGCACGCCGCGCGGGTTGGCGAGGAACATCATCGCCGTCTTGCCGTCGCCGCTGGTGTCGAGGATCAGGCCGCCGTAGTCGGTGTAGGACGGCACGTTGTCGCGGTCGCCCAGCGGCGCGCGGATGGCGTGCGGCGCGGGGTCCCCGAACTCGAAGGCGGCGTAGAGGAAGTCGCCGTCGTAGGCCAGGTAGCCGACGTTGACCACCCGCGCCGGCAGGTTGTCGCCGGGGTTGGTCTCCAGCCACCCCTCGACGCGCGTGGCGCCGTGCCAGCCGGCGTCCGAGAGGTCGCCGTCGACGACGATCTCGCCGGCGGCGCGGGCGATGGTCAGCTCCGGTCCGCGGGTCACCGCGGCGGCCGGGCCGGGCACGGCGGCGGCGAGGACGGCGGCCAGCGCGCACGGCGCCAGGCCGCCGCCGCGGGCGGGGCGGTCGCGGGAGCGGAGCATCACCGCGTGATACGAGGATGGCGGGGCCTGGGTTTATGCACGGAGATCTTGCGCGCAGGCCGAGTTATGCATATCATCGAATGCATGAAGTAACTCCGTACGTCCACCGACAAGGAGAACGCCATGAAGAAGACCCTGCTGGCCGCCCTGCTGGTCCTCGGACTCGTCGCCTTCGCCGCGCCGGCCGTCGCCGACGCCCCCGAGCAGTGCTCGACCCCGGTGGTTCTCGACCACGCCGGCGGCGAGAGCGTCGTCCTCGACGAGGACGAGCGCGAGTCGACGCTGGAGGAGATCCTCGCGCAGTCGCCCGCGGACCCGCAGACGAAGGCGATCGACAGCGGCATCTGCTGCAGCACCAGCTCGCAGTGTCCGTCGGTGAGCGGCTACGCCAAGTGGTGCAGCAACGGCTCGTGCACGAGCAACAAGACCTGCCTGTACCGCCGCCTGTAGCCTCCCTCCGCCGCCCGGGGCGCCGGCCTGCCGCCGCGCGCCCCGGGCGGTGCCGTCTCCGCTTCGGCAGCCGGGCGGGTTGATAGGCTGGCGCTCCACCGAGGAGCCCCGATGCCGCGAACCCGCCAGCTCGACCCCGTGGAGATCCGCGTCCTCGGCGCTCTGCTCGAGAAGCAGCAGACGACGCCGGACGCCTATCCGCTGACCACGCACGCGCTGATCGCGGCGTGCAACCAGAAGAGCAACCGCGACCCGGTGACCGAGCTCACCGAGACGCAGGTGGTCGAGGCGCTCGACCGGCTGCGCGAGGACGTCCTCGTGTGGCGCAGCGAGAGCGCCCGCACCGAGCGCTGGGCGCAGCGCCTGGACCGCCGCTGGGAGCTCGACCCGCGGGCCAAGGCGGTGATGACCCTGCTGCTGCTGCGCGGCGCGCAGACCCCCGGCGAGCTGCGCACGCGCAGCGACCGGTTGCACGCCTTCGAGTCGGTGGCGGAGGTGGAGGAGACGTTGCAGCGGCTGTCGCTCGGCATCGACGCCCTGGTGCGCCAGCTTCCCCGCCAGCCCGGCCAGCGCGAGGCGCGCTGGACCCACCTCGCCGGCGACGGGGTGGACGCCGGAGAAAGCGGGGCCGGCGCCGAGACGTCGGGACCCGAGCCCATCGAGGCGGAGCGTCCAACCGCCGCCGTCGCCGCCGCCGCCGCCGCCGCGCCCCGCGCCGCTGCTTCCGCTGCTCCCGCCGCCGCGGAGCGCCTCGATCGCCTCGAAGCCGCCGTCCGCCGCCTCGAGTCCACCG
Organism: uncultured Thermoanaerobaculia bacterium; assembly: GCA_964557755.1. Taxonomy (GTDB): domain Bacteria; phylum Acidobacteriota; class Thermoanaerobaculia; order Multivoradales; family JBCCEF01; genus CAZLBJ01. Next base: position 11,134 of record CAZLBJ010000269.1, on the reverse strand, counting down.
TCGCCGCCCTCGAATCCCAGCTCAGCGACCTCCGCGCCGACCTCGGCGTCGAGTAGGCGGACGTGACCTCCCACCACGACCCTTACTCGCGCGTCGAGTACCGGCGGCTGATCGCCTGGCCGGAGCGCATCCGGCGGGAGTGGCCGTTGCTCGAGGAGGTGCTGTCGAGCGGGCCGTCGCGGCGGGTCCTGGAGGTGGGGTGCGGGCCGGGGCAGCACGCCCGCGCCCTGGCGGAGGCGGCGTTCGAGGTGGTGGCGGTGGACCGCTCGCCGTCGATGATCGAGTCGGCCACCGAGGAGCCGGTGCCGGCCGGGTTGCGCTTCGTCCTCGGCGACATGACCGAGGTCGACCGCCTGGTAGAGGGCCGCTTCGGCGCTGCCCTCTGCCTCGGCAACACCCTGCCGCACCTCTCCGAGCCCGGCGACCTGGAGCGCTTCGCGGGCGCCCTGGCCGCCGTCCTCGAGCCCGGCTCGCCCCTGCTGCTCCAGGTCCTCAACTACGACCGCATCCACGACCGGCGGGTGCGCGCTCTGCCGGTGAACGTGCGGCCGGCCGGGGAGGGGGAGGAGGAGTGCGCGGGCGAGCTGGTCTTCCTGCGCGTCATGGACCCGCTGCCCGACGGCCGGGTGCGCTTCTACCCGACCACTCTGGAGCTCCGCCCCGGCGCCGATCCGCCCATGGTGGTCCAGAGCAGCCGCGAGGTGCTGCTGCGCGGCTGGCGACGCGCCGAGCTGGAGGCGGTGCTCGCCGACGCCGGCCTCCCGGCCGAGCGTGCCCTCGGCGGCTTCGACGGCCGCCCCTTCGACCCGGCGGAGTCGCAGGACCTGGTGCTGGTGGCGCGGCGCTCGGGCGCCGGGTAGTCCAGGGTCAGCCGCCGCCCAGGCCGTGCAGCCGCGCGAGGTCCTCGTCGTCGAGCCTCAGGCCGGCTGCCGCCGTGTTCTCCTCCAGGTGGTCGACGCTGGAGGTGCCGGGGATCGGCAGCATCGTCGGGGAGCGGTGGAGGAGCCAGGCGAGGGCCACCTGCGCCGGGGTGGCGGAGTGCTTGTCCGCCACCTCGCGCAGCACCCGCTCGTCGCCGCCGGCGAGGTCGCTGCTGGCGAGCGGGAACCAGGGGATGAAGCCGATGCCCTCCGCCGCGCAGTGGTCGACGACCTCGTCCCACTCGCGGTAGCTCAGGTTGTACTGGTTCTGCACCGTCGCCACGCGGAAGTGCTCGCCGGCGCGGCGCACGTCGTCGACGCCCACCTCCGACAGGCCGAGGTGGCGGACCTTGCCCTCGTCGCGCAGCTCGACCAGGGTGCCGAACTGGTCGTCGGCGGGCACGGCGGGGTCGATGCGGTGGAGCTGGTAGAGGTCGATGCGCTCGACCTTGAGGCGGCGCAGGCTCCCTTCGCACGCCGCGCGCAGGTGCTCGGGGCGGCCGTTCTCCTCCCACTTGCCCGGCCCCGGCCGCTCCAAGCCGGCCTTGGTGGCGATCACCAGCCCCTCGGGGTACGGGTGCAACGCCTCGGCGATCAGCTCCTCGTTGACGTGCGGGCCGTAGGAGTCGGCGGTGTCGATGAAGTCGATCCCCAGCGCCACCGCCCGCCGCAGCACCCGCAGCGCCTCCCCGCGGTCCTTCGGCGGCCCCCACACCCCCTTGCCGGTCAACCGCATGGCCCCGTAGCCGAGGCGATGGACGGTGAGGTCGCCGGCGATGCGAAGCGTCCCGGCGGCGGCGGCGTCGGGGGTGAGGGTGGTGGTGGCCATGGTGTCTCCTTCCGAGGTGGAGCTGTCGTTGGGGCTCATCTCTGTCGGGAAGCAAGTTGCACGCCGCACGGGCGCCTCGTGTTACAGTGACCGTACTACGGAAGGGGGCTGCCCATGGCGACCGTGAGACTCGATTCGAACCTGGAGGCCGACCTGGAACGGCTGGCGCAGGAGCGGGGCCAGACCAAGTCGGAGGTCATCCGGGACGCCATCGAGCGTCTCGTCCACACGGAGGACGACTCGGCGAAGGGGGGCTCGGCCCTGCAGCGGCTGAAGCCCTGGGCTGGGATCGCCGACAGCGGCGGCCGGCAGCTCTCCCGGGACACCGGCAAGCGCTTCCGCGAGCTCCTCGAGGAGCGCCGCCGTGCGGGCCGTCCTGGTTGACGCCGGGCCGCTGGTGGCGCTGCTCGATCGCAGCGACGCCGAGCACGAGCGGGTCGAGGAGGCGCTCGCCGGCCTCTCCGATCCCCTGGTGACCGTCTGGCCGGCGGTGGTCGAGGCGATGTACCTGCTCGCCTTCTCCTGGCAGGCACAGGAAGCGCTGCTGGAGATCCTGGAGACCGGCGCCGTACGTCTCCTGCCCCTCGACGAGGCCGACGTGCCCCGCATCAAGCAGCTCATGGCGAAGTACCGTGACCTGCCCATGGACTTCGCCGACGCCGCCCTCGTCCGCGTCGCCGAGCGCCACGACCTGCGCCGCGTCCTCACCCTCGACCAGCGCGACTTCTCCGTCTACCGGCTGCCGCGCAAGGGAAGGTTCACCCTCCTGCCGTGACCTCCAGGCGGCGGCCGCCCGGCGGCTCCTCCTCGTCCTCCGTGTCCTTCGCCGCCATCCCGAACAACCGCCGCGTCGCCGCCTTGACGTCCTCCAGGATGAAGTAGCCGACCGGCACCAGCAGCAGGGTGATGAGGGTGGCGAAGAGGACGCCGAAGGCCAGGGAGACGGCCATCGGGATGAGGAACTTCGCCTGCAGGCTGCGCTCGGTCAACAGCGGGGCGAGGCCGGCGAAGGTGGTCAGCGAGGTCATCACGATGGCGCGGAAGCGGGCGACCCCGGAGCGGCGGATCGCCGTCCGCAGCGGCATCCCCTCGCGGTAGCGCTGGTTGATGAAGTCGACCATCACCAGGCTGTCGTTGACCACCACGCCGGTCAGCGCCACGATGCCGAACATCGACAGGATGGTGAGGTCGAGGCCCATCACCAGGTGGCCGCCGACGGCGCCGATCAGGCCGAACGGGATGGCGCTCATCACGATCAGCGGCTGCGCGTAGGAGCGGAACGGGATGGCGAGCAGCACGTAGATGGCGAGCAGCGCGAAGGCGAAGCCGCGCACCAGGCCGCCCATCGTCTCGCGCTGCTCCTGCTGCTCGCCCTCCAAGGTGTAGCGCACCCCGGGGAAGTCGGCCATCAGCTCGGGCAGCGGCCCGGCCTCGAGGTCGGCGAGGATCTCGGCGGCGTTGGCCGTCGCCGGGTCGACGTCGGCGGTCACCGCCAGCACCCGCCGGCGGTCGACGCGCTGGATCGACGCCGGGCCGCGCGACAGCTCGGCGCGCGCCGCGGTGGTGAACGGCACCTCGACGCCGCCCGGGGCCCGGAAGCGCAGGGTCTCGAGGTCGCCCAGGCTACGCCGGCCGCTCTCGGGCAGGCGCACCATCACCTTCACCTCGTCGCGGCCGCGCTGGATGCGCTGCGCCTCCTCGCCGTAGAACGCCTGCCGCGTCTGCCGCGCCACGTCGGCGCGGGTGAGCCCGGCCGCCTCCGCCTCGGCGGTGACGTCGATCTCGACCTCCGCCTTGCCGGCGCGGAAGGTGTCGGTGACGTCCTGGACGCCCGGGTACTCGGCGAGCACCGCCTTCAGCCGCTCGGCCGCCCGCTCGAGGCGCTGCGGGTCGGCGCCCGAGAACTGGACGTAGATCGGCGAGCCGGCCGAGAACAGCGACGAGGTGAAGGTCAGCTCCTCGGCACCGGCCACGGCCCCGACGCGGGCGCGCCAGCGCTCGGCCACCTGGGTGGAGGCGACCCCGCGCTCCTCGGTCGGCACCAGCTCGACGTTGACCTCGCCGAGGTGGCCGCCGCCGGCGCCGCGGCCGGCCGCGGCGTTCGGCCCGGCGCTGAGGTACGGCTGGTCGCCGACCGAGGTCAGCACGTGGCGGAAGACGTCGTCGCCGCTCTCCTCCTCGATCTCGCGCCGCAGGTCGAGGACGGCGCCCTCGATGCGCTCCAGCGCCTCGCCGGTCTCCTCCGCCGAGGTGCCCTGCGGCATGGTCAGCAGCGCCACCACGTTGTCGGCCTCGACCGCCGGGAAGAAGGTGAACTTCACCCAGCCGCCGGCCACCACGCCGACGACGGCGACGAGCAGCGCCACCGCCAGCGCCACGGTGGCGTAGCGCCAGGTGAGCGCCAAGCGCAGCGTCGGCCGGTAGAGGCGCTCGATCATCCAGTCGAGCCCGCGCGCGACGCGGATGCGCAGGCCCTGCCAGCGGCGCCGCAGCGCGCCGTGGTCCTTCTCGCCGTGGTGCAGGTGCGAGAGGTGGTGGGGCAGCACGAACAGCGACTCGAGCAGCGAGAAGACCAGGGTGGCGATGACGATGATCGGGATGACCCGCATCACCTGCCCGGTGTTGCCGCCGACGCCGAGTAGCGGCGTGAAGGCGGCGATGGTAGTGAGGATGGCGAAGACCACCGGCACGTGCACGCCGACGGCGCCGTCGACCGCCGCCTCGAGGCCGCTCTTGCCCGCCTCGAACTCGCTGTAGACGTTCTCGCCGACGACGATGGCGTCGTCGACCACGATGCCGAGGACGACGATGAAAGCGAACAGCGAGATGAGGTTGATGCTGACGTCGAACCACGGCATCACCGCCAGCGCGCCGAGGAAGGAGATGGGAATGCCGAGCGCCACCCAGCCGGCGAGCGACAGGCGCAGGAACAGGGCGAGCACCAGGAACACCAGCACGAAGCCGGCGCGGCCGTTGCGGATCAGGGTGTCGAGGCGGCTGCGCAGCACCTGGCTGTCGTCGGCCCAGGTGGTGAGCTCGACCCCCGCCGGCAGGCGCCGGCGCTCCTCCTCGACGTAGGCGTGCACCGCCGCGGCGACGTCGATGGCGTTCTGGTCCCCGACCCGGAAGACCTGCACCATCACCGCCGGCTCGCCGTCGAAGCGCGCCGCCTGGTCGGTGTCGGCGAAGCCGTCGACGACGTCCGCCACGTCGCCGATGGCGAGGCGCGTGCCGTCGGGCAGGGTGAGCAGCGGCAGGCGCTCGAAGTCGCGGCCGCCGTAGGCCTGGCCCTCGGTGCGCAGCAGCACCTCGCCGCCCGCGGTGGTGATCGCGCCGCCGCCGAGGTCGAGCGACGAGCGGCGCACCGCGTTCGCCACCTCGCCGAAGGTGAGGCCGTACTGGCGCAGCGCCGGCTCCGACACCTCGATCGAGATCTCGTAGGGGCGGGCGATCACCAGGTCGGCCTGGGTGATGCCCGGCAGCGCCACGAGGTCGTCGCGCACCCGCTCGCCGATCGTCTTGAGCGTGCGCTCGCCGACGTCGCCGGAGACCGCCACGTTGATCACCTGGCGGCGCAGCAGCAGCTCCTGGACGATCGGCTCCTCGGCCTCCTCGGGGAAGCTGTCGATGGCGTCGACGCGCGACTTGACGTCGGCCACCAGGCGCTGGACGTCGGTGCCTTCCTGCACCTCGAGGGTCACCGTGCCGGCGTTCTCGGCCGAGGTGGAGCGGATCTCCTCGATGCCTTCGAGGTCCTGCACCGCCTCCTCGACGCGGATGACGACGCCCTCCTCGACCTCCTCCGGGGCGGCGCCGGGGAAGGGCACGGCGACGGTGACGATGCCCGACTCGGTCTCCGGGAAAATCTCGCGCGGCAGGCTCCACAGGGTGAGGAGACCGGCGACCACCACCGCCATCATCAACAGGTTGGCGGCGACGCCGTTGGCGGCGAACCAGGCGACGACGCGCCTCACAGGCCGCCTCCGCCGCCGTCCTCCGCGGCCGGCGCCTCGCCGTCGGGTAGATCGTCGTCCGGCTCGCGCTCCGGCGGCGCCGGCGCCACGCGCACCCGCATGCCGGCCACCGCCTCCTCGAGGCGCGACACCACCACGCGGTCGCCGTCGCCGAGGCCGGCGCCGACCACGATCTCGTCGCCGACGCTGCGCAGCACCTCGACGCGGCGGAAGTGGAGGGTGTCGTCGGCGTCGACCACCAGCACCTCGGCGTCGCGGGTGCGCGCCGTGGTGCGCAGGGCGCGGCGCGGCACGACCGCCGCCGAGGGCGTGATGCGGCCTGCGATCTCGGCCTCGACGAAGAGGCCCATGGGCAGCGGCGGCGGCGACTCCGGCGGCGCCGGCGCGGCCGGCCGGCCGTTGCGCTGGAAGGGATCGTCGACGCGCGCGAAGACGGCCAGCATGCGGCTGCGCGGGTCGATCTCGGCGCCGGTGCGCACCACCCGCGCCTGCCAGGTGCGGGTGGCGCCGGCGAGCTCGGCACGGAGCCGCACCGGCGGTCCGGCGACGTCGCCGCCACCGGCGCCGCCGGCGCCGTCCGCCGTCCAGCCGACGCCGATCTCGAGGTACTGCAGGTCGTCCTTGGCCACCGGCAGGCGCACCTCGGCGTACTCGGTGGCGTAGACGTCGGCGAGCGGCGTGCCGGGGGCGACGTACTGGCCGAGGTCGGCCTGCTTGGCGCGCACCCGGCCGTCGAACGGGGCGCTGACGCTCGTCCGCTCGAGGTTCAGGCGGGCGCGCTCGACGCCGGCCTGGGCCGCCTCCAGCGCCGCCCGCGCCTGGGCGAGCTGCGGCCGGCGCAGCAGCAGCGCGCTCGGCTCGCCGCCGTCGCCCAGCTCCTCCCACTCCTCGCGCGCAAGCTCGGCTTCGGCCTGCTCGCGCTCGAGCTGCACCCGCGCCTGGGCGACGGCGGCCTCGGCGTCGCTCACCGCCAGCCGGTAGTCGCGCGGGTCGATCTCGACCAGCGTCTGGCCGCGGCGGAAGAAGCCGCCGGCCGCGAACGACTCGGCGACGTCGACGATGCGGCCGCCCACCTGCGCCACCAGCGTCGACTCGGTGCGCGGCTCGACGGTGCCCTGCGAATGGACGTCGAGCGCCACCGGCCGGGTGGCCACCCGCACCACCTGCACCAGCGGCGGCGGCGTCTCGGCGGGGCGGCGCTCCGGCTGCGGGCGCAGCTTCACCGCCAGGAAGGCGACGGCGGCGCCGGCGAGCACGATGACCGCGGCGACCAGCGCCACCCGCTTCTTCGACGGCGTGCGCGGCGGCGCCTGGGGGTCGCGCGGCGCGCGAGGCTCGTCGTTCATCGCGGCTCTCCCGTGGAAAACCCGCCGCCGAGGGCGAGGTGCAGGTCGACGCGGGCGTCGAGGCGGCCGCGGCGCGCCGCCAGCAGCTCGCTTTCCGCCGCCAGCGCCTGGCGCTGGCTCTCGAGCACCGAGAGGTACGGCGCCAGGCCGGCGAGGTAGCGTTCCTCGGACAGCTCGCGCGCCGCCAGCGCCTGCTCCGCCGCCTCCTCGAGCGCCGCCAGCCGCGCCAGCAGGAAGGCGTCGGCGGCCAGCGCCTGCTCGACCTCGCCGAAGGCGGCGAGGGCGGCGGACACCCAGCCCGCCAGCGCCTCGCGGCGGCGCGCCTCGGCGAGATCGACGGCGGCGGCGAGGCGGCCGCCCTGGAAGATCGGCTGCAGCAGGTTGGCGGCCAGGCTCCAGACCGTGAAGTCCTCGTCGAGCAGGTCCTCGAGCTCCTGCGACGAGCGGCCCGCGGAGCCGGTGAGGCTGATGCGGGGCAGCCGCGCGGCGCGCGCCTCGTCGACCGACAGGCCGGCGGCGGCGAGGCGGAGCTCGGCGGCCACCAGGTCGGGGCGGCGGGCCAGCAGCTCGGCCGGCAGGCCGGCGGGCACCGGCTCGACCGCGGCGGCCTCGATACCTCCGGCCGCGAGCGGCGCAGGCACCGCCTCGGGCGCCGGCCGGGTGCCCGCGCGGTCGTCGCCCGCCAGCGCCGGCATTTGTGCCACTGCGGGCGCCACCGCCGGCGCCGGGCCGCCGGTACCGAGGTCGCCGTCCGGGTAGCGGCCGAGGAGCAGCTCGAGCCGCCGGCGCGCGGCGTCGAGCTGGCTCTCCCGCTGGGCGAGCAGGGCCTCGGCGCTCGCCCGGTTGGCGATCGCCAGGCGCAGGTCGAGGGCCTCGGCGAGGCCCGCCTCCCAGCGCCGGCGCAGGCGCCGCTCGGTGCCGCGTCGGTTGTCGACCGTCGCCGCCGCCAGCGCCGCCTGCTCGTCGGCCTCGAGCAGGCCGAACCACGCTTTGGCGGTTTGCGCGGCGAGCGACAGGCGGGCGGCGGCGAGGTCGGCGCGGGCGGCCTGGGCGGCGGCCACCGCGGCGTCCTCGGCGGCGCGCAGGCGGCCCCACAGGTCGAGCTCCCAGGAGACGTTCAGCGCCGCCTGGAAGCTGGTGGTGGTGTTCGACAGCACCCCCTCCTCGCCGCCGGGGATGGGGAAGCCGAGGAAGTTCTGGCGCCGCCGCGCGGCGGCGAAGCTGCCGTCGGCCTGCGGCCACAGCGGCGCGCCGGCGATGCGCGCCTGGGCGGCGGCGGCCGCGACGCGGGCGGCGGCGGCGGCGAGGTCGTGGTTGGCGGCCAGCGCCTCGGCGACCAGCCCCGCCAGCGCGTCGCCGCCGAGGGTGCGCCACCAGCCGTCGTCCGGCGGCGCCGGCGTCACGGCGTCCGGAGCGGCGGTCCATGCCGCCGGCACCTCCACCGGCAGCTCCGGAGGATCGGCCGGCGGCACGGTGGCGCAGGCGGCGAGGGCGGCGGCGAGCACGGCGGGGGCGGCTGTGCGGAGGCTCCTCATGCGGGGACGGTGCGGCGGCGGCGATCGTGCCGTGGTGGAGCCCGCCGCCGCGGCGGTCCCGATCCTAACCTCACCAGGTGACGGACGGGCCGGGAAACAAACCGCGGCCCTCGGGCGTAGTAGCTACAGGCATGGATTTTCCGCCTGTAGCGGCTTGTTCTGAGCAGTCGGCCGCCCGCCGCGGCCCGCTCGTCGTTCCAATCCTTTTCCGTGGGAGAAGCACCGTGACCAGGACCCTGCGAAGCATCTTCACCCTCTTCCTGCTCGCCGCGCTGGCGGTGGGCGCCGGCGCCTGCGCCGGCGGCCGCAGCGAGGCCGACGAAGCCGACGGCGCCGCCGGCGCCGAGGACGCCGAGAACGGCGCCGCCAAGGAGGAGCAGGCGGTGCCGGTGGAGGTCGTCGAGCTCGGCCGCGGCGAGATCGAGGCGGTGCTGCGCTACGCCACCAACCTCGAGGCCGAGGAGGAGGTCGGCGTCTTCTCCCAGGCCGCCCGCCAGGTGCGCACCCTCAACGTCGAGGAGGGCAGCCGCGTGCGGCGCGGTCAGGTGCTGGTCACCCTCCAGGACGACGAGCAGCGCACCCGCGTCGCCAAGGTCAAGTCGCAGCTCGAGCGCGCCCGCCGCGAGCACCAGCGCCAGAAGCGCCTCTACGAGCAGGACCTGATCAGCGAGCAGGCGTTCAACGACGCCACCTACGAGCTCGACCAGCTCGAGCTCGAGCTCGAGGACGCCCAGCGCGAGCTGTCCTACACCGACGTCAAGGCGCCGATCGCGGGCACCGTGACGCGGCGCTACGTCGGCGTCGGCGACCAGGTGACGATGAACCAGCACCTCTTCGACCTCGTCGATTTCGACTCCATCGTGGCGCGGGTGTACGTGCCGGAGAAGGAGCTGGCGCGGCTCGACCACGGCCAGCCGGCGCGCGTCACGGCGCCGGCGCTCGGCGCCGACCGCGCCTTCCGCGGCACCGTCGACCGCCTGTCGCCGGTGGTCGACCCGGCGAGCGGCACGGTCAAGGTGACGGTGGACATCCCGCCGCAGGAGGGCCTGCGCCCCGGCATGTACGTCGACGTGCAGCTGGTCACCGACGTGCGCGAGGACGCCCTGCTGGTGCCCAAGCGGGCGGTGGTCTACGACGACGACCAGCTCTTCGTCTATCGCATGGACCCGGAGGCGAAGACCGTCTCGCGCGTCTACCTCGTACCGCGGCTCGAGGACGAGAGCTGGATCGAGCCGACCGGCGGCCTCGAGCCCGGCGACCGGGTGGTCGTCGCCGGCCAGGCGGGCCTCAAGGACGGCGCCAAGGTGCGCCTCGCCGGCGAGAAGCCGCCGGCCGAGGACCCGGGCAGCACGGCGGGGGAGGCGGCGGAGTGAGCGAGGACCATCGCGACGGCGAGGTCCGCGGCGAGCCGCGCGAGCCGTTGGACGAGACGGCGGTGGACGAGACGGCGGCGGACGACCCGGCGGAGCGCGAGGAGCGCACCGAGCCGGCGTACCGGTCGCCCGCGGACGACGGCCTCGTCGCCGGCGCCAAGGTGGACGCCGCGCCGCCGCTGCCGCCCGCGCCTCCCGCGCCGGCGCCGCCACGCTCGGCGGCGAGCGGCGGCGGCCTCTCCCGCTTCGTCACCAGTCGCCCGGTGGCGGTGCTGATGGTGGTCCTGGCCGCCGGCGTCTTCGGCTTCTTCTCCTACCAGCGCCTGCCGGTGACGCTGATGCCGGAGATGTCGTACCCGACGCTCACCGTGCGCACCGAGTACCCCGGCGCGGCGCCCGAGGAGGTGGAGAACGACGTCTCGCGCCCGGTCGAGGAGGCGCTCGGCGTGGTCGGCGGCCTGCGCCGCATCTCGTCGGTGAGCCGCGCCGGCATCTCCGACGTGGTGCTCGAGTTCACCTGGGACACCGAGGTCGCCGAGGCCAGCCAGGAGACGCTCGAGAAGCTCGACCTGGTGTTCCTGCCCGACGAGGCGGAGCGCCCGCTGGTGCTGCACTACGACCCGCAGCTCGACCCGGTGATGGAGCTCTCCCTCTCCGGCAAGGGCGAGCGCTTCGCCGGCGAGGAGGGGCTGCGCCGGCTGCGCCGCCTCGCCGACTACCAGATCAAGCGCCAGCTCGAGCCGATCAAGGGCGTGGCGGCGGTGCGCGTGCGCGGCGGCCTCGAGGAGGAGGTCCACGTCCTGCTCGACGAGGAGCGCCTGCGCCGCACGGGGCTTTCGATCCAGACGGTGATCGACCGCCTGCGCCAGGAGAACATCAACGTCGCCGGCGGCACCATCACCGAGGGGCGCATCGAGTACATGGTGCGCACGCTCAACGAGTACGAGAACCTCGACCAGATCGCCGGCACGGTGGTGGCGCGCATCGACGGCCGCGACGTGCGCCTGCGCGACCTCGGGCGGGTGGTGCGCGGCCACAGGGACCGCGAGCTGATCACCCGCACCGACGGCGGCGAGAGCGTGCAGATCGACGTCTTCAAAGAGGCCGACGCCAACATCGTCGCCCTCGCCCGCCGGGTGCGCGAGACGCTCGGCGAC
>CAZLBJ010000268.1:0-10637 GCA_964557755.1 uncultured Thermoanaerobaculia bacterium | reverse complement strand
CGTCGCCACCGCCGCCTCCGACGAGGCGGCGGCCTGCCGCTCGCCGTCGCCACGGGCTCCCGCACCCGGCGAAAGCAGGCTCGAGACGATCAGCAGCCCAAGGCAGCGAGCAGCGACGCCCGCAGTCCCGGCTCCATGGTCGGATTCACTTCGGCTCATGACCCTCTCCCCGTATTGATCGGCGAGGGGGCCAAGGGCCCGCTCTCGCGTCGTTGATCGAACTGACCGCGGTACTCCGATGAGGCTACGGCGCCCGCTCCGTGCGCTGCTACAACGATCTTGCGCAGGCGCTCGACAGCCGGCACGCGAGACTTCGAGAGATCCGGCCCGGTCCGCGCGCATGCCATGACTCAGCTCCGCCGAGATCGAACCCGCGAGGGCGGCTGGCCCACCTCGCGGCGAAAGATCCTCGTGAAGTGGCTGTGGCTCGCGAAGCCGAGATCGAAGGCGAGGCCGCTGAGGTCGGTCGCTCCTTCGTGGATCCGGACCAGGGCCTCGTTGATCCGCAAGCGATGGAGGTAGCGGAACAAGCTCGTCCCCGTCGCCGCCTTGAAGGCGTGGCAGAGGTGGAAGGGCGAACAGCCGGCGTCCGCCGCCACTTCGGACAGCTCCAGCCGTTCGCACAGCCGTTCCGCGAGAAGCTCCCGGACCCGATCGGCGATCACCTGCGCGGCCGGGCTCTTGCGTCCTTGGCCCCGCTGCGGCGAAGCCGCTTCGCCCAGGCAGCAGTCGAGGAGGCGGAAGCAGAGCTCCTCGACCAGCAGGCGATCGCTCTCCTCCGACATAGCCTCCCGCAGCAGGCGGTGGAGGAGGAGGCGAGCCCGAGGCTCGCGCGGCAGCATCCGGGGGGTCAGCGCCCGTGGCCGGACCCCGTGATCTTCCAATGCCTCGTTGAAGAGCTCGGAGCAGAAGTGGAGCGTCACGGCACAGGCGCGGCGCCCGCAGCCGACGTGCTGAATCCGGTACTCCTCGGAGGCGGGAATCAGGGCCGCCTGGTTGCCGTCCATGTGGAGCCTCGACCCGTCGACGGACGCCTTTCCGAGGCCCCGGAGCACGAAGCCCAGGGTGGGTCGCTCCAGACGGCCGACGAGGGTAGACCCCGAGGAGCGATGGGGGCACCGATGCTCGACCACGACGACCCGGCTGCCGCGGTGCAGAGGCCTGACCAGGTCGCGAGCCGGCGCGCCGGAGCCCCTCTCGCCCCCCTCACCGGGCCCGCGACCCGCCGGGGCTTCTGGTACGTCGTTGATCATGTCTGGCGATACTTAGTTCATTCGCTGGGATCAGCGGTTCAACACGGGGACACAGCTCCACGAGGCCCGACGCGGAGGCGGCGGCTACGACGACCGCATGTTGGCACCGCTGGCTGCCCGAGACCGGGCGATGTTCCACGGTTTTCTGTGCAGAGCTCCGGGAATCGTCGGAGAAGGGCCCGCGCCCTCTACTCCCGCTCCTTCTTCTCCGCCAGGATGCGCTTGTAGAGCTTGCCCTGCTTGCGGAAGTGGTCGCGGTCGGCCGCCACGTCCTTGCGGCGTTCGAGGACCTCCATCTCGTGCTGCAGGGTGCGGTAGCTCTCCAGGCGCGAGGGGTCGAGGTCGCCGGCCTCGATGGCGGCCTGGACGGCGCAGCCGGGCTCCTGGCTGTGGGTGCAGTCGCGGAAGCGGCAGCCGGAGGCGAGCGCCTCGACGTCGGCGAAGGTCTCGCCGAGCGCCTCGTCCTCGTCGTCCACCCAGAGCTGCACCTCGCGGATGCCCGGGCCGTCGATCAGCAGGCCGCCGCCGGGCAGCGGCACCAGCTCGCGGTGGCTGGTGGTGTGGCGCCCGCGGTCGTCGCCCTCGCGCACCTCGGCGGTGCGCATCACCTCCTCGCCCACCAGGGTGTTGAGCAGCGTCGACTTGCCGGCGCCGGAGGAGCCGAGGAGGACCACCGTCCGCCCCTCCCCGAGGTAGAAGCGCAGCGGCTCGAGCCCCTCGCGGCGCGGCGAGGAGACGGCGAACACCGGGACGCCGGGGGCGACGCCGGCCGCCTCGTCGCGCCGCCGCTCGCGCTCGCCGGCGTCGACCAGGTCGGCCTTGGTGAGCACCGCCACCGGCTCGGCGCCGCTCTGGTGGGCGACTACCGCGAGGCGCTCGAGGCGGCGCAGGTTGAAGTCGCCGTCGAGGCCCATGACCAGGAACACGGTGTCGACGTTGGCCGCCATCACCTGCTCCTCGCTGCGCTGGCCGGCGACTTTGCGGGAGAGCTTGGTGCGCCGCGGCAGCACCTCGCGCACCACCGGCTCGACCCCCTCCGGCGCCTCCAGCACCACCCAGTCGCCGACCACCGGCGGCGCCGTGGCGCGCATCTTTCCCGGCACGAAGGCGGTCGCCTCGCCGTCGCCGGTGACCAGCCGTGAGAGGTGGCGGATGACGGTGCGGGCGCGGGCGGGCTGGCAGCGGCCGGCGTCGAGGCCGCCCTCCTCCACCGCCCGGCGGTAGTGGCGGGCGTGCCACGCGGTCCAGCCGAAGTCGCGCAGCCGGGGGTGCTCGGCGGCCATGGCCGGGACGGCGGCCGTCAGCGCTGCCGCAGGTCGGAGTAGGAGGACTCGACCTTCGACAGGCGCTCCATCAGGTCGTTGATGGCGCGCGAGCTGTGCATGACGTAGAAGTGGACCGACGGCGCGCCGCCGGCCAGGAGCTCGCGGGTCTGCGCCAGCGCCCACTCGACGCCGATCTGCTGCACCTTCTCGGGCGCCGCCTCCACTTCGTCGGCGAGCGCCGGCGGCACCTCGACGTGGAAGGTGCGCGGGATGGTGATCAGCTGGCGCGGCGCGGTGATGATCTTGAGGCCGGGGATGATCGGCACCTCGATGCCGGCCTCGCGGCAGGCGTCGACGTACTCGAAGTAGTGGCGGTTGTCGAACAGCATCTGGGTGACGACGTACTCGGCGCCGGCCTCCACCTTGGCCTTCGTCCAGCGCAGGTCGGAGGCCAGGTTGGGGGCCTCGAAGTGCTTCTCGGGGTAGCCTCCGATGCCGATGCAGAAGTCGGTCGCCTCGGCGTCGAGCAGGTCCTCGGCGAGGTAGCGGCCGCGGTTCATCGCCACCACCTGCTGCACCAGGTCGAGGGCGTACTCGTTGGCGGTGCGGCCGTGCTGCAGCGGCTTGCGGTAGCCCATGTCGTCGCCGCGCACCGCCAGCACGTTGTCGATGCCGAGGTAGTTGAGCTCGATGAGGAAGTCCTCGGTCTCCTCGCGGGTGAAGCTCTGGCAGAGAATGTGGGGCACGGCGTCGATACGGTACTTGTTCTGGATCAGCGCGCAGACGCCCAGGGTGCCCGGCCGCTTGCGCTTGACCCGCCGCTGGATGCCGTCCGCCGTCTCGTCGTACACCACCTGCGCCGCGTGGCTGGTGATGTCGATGAACGGCGGCGTCCAGCGCGCCAGGTCCTCGATCAGGCGCAGCAGGTCGCGCAGGTTGCCGCCGCGCAGCGGCGGGATGATCTCGTAGCTGATCGGCGGCCGTTCGGCCCGGGCCAGGTGCTCGGTGACTCTCATTTCCGTGGATTCTACTCCCCTCCGCCGGTAGAGTAGGCGGGACCGCCCCCGGTACCACCCTGCGATGAACCGCCTGAGACCCGCCGACCGCCCGTGGTCCGTGCTGCGCCTGGCCGGCGACGTCGGCCTCGCCGCCGCCGGGCTCTACGGCGCCTTCCTGGTGCGCGTGCGGGTGCCGCTGCCGTTCACCGAGCAGCTCCTGCCGGCGGAGCGCATCGTCCTCGCCGAGGCCACCGGCGGCCTGGCGGCGGCGATGCTGCTGCAGGTCGCGACCCTCTACGTCTTCGGCTTCTACGATCCGCCGGAGCCGCAGCCGCGGCTGGAGACGGCGCGCCGGCTGCTGCCCGCCGTCGGCCTGCAGGGCCTGCTGCTGACCAGCTACTACTTCCTCACCGAGATGATCTTCCCGCGCTCGGTGCTGCTCCTCTACCTCGGGCTCGACTTCCTGCTGCTGTTCGTCTGGCGCAGCCTGCTCGACCGCCTGCACGCGCCGCGGCACCGCCGCGTCGCCCTCGTCGGCTGCGGCCGCGAAGCGCGGGAGATCGCCGACAAGATCGGCCTCTTCGGCTTCCACGGCCTGGAGGTGGTGGGCTACGTCACGCCGCCCGGGCAGGCGCCGGCGGAGGGCCCGGACGCCGCCCCCCTCGGCCGCCACCTCGGCGGCATCGAGGCGCTGCCCGCCCTGGTGCGCGAGAACCTCGTCGACGACGTCATCCTGGCCACCGACGAGGCGGACTGGCGGGCGCGGCTGATCGACGAGCTGGCGGTGCTGCGTCCCGCCGGGGCCGACGTGCTGCTGCTGCCCGGCCCCTTCGAGAGCCTGGTCGGCCGCATGCGCTTCCGCTGGGTGCGCGACGTGCCGCTGATCGAGGTGGTCAACCACTCGGAGTGGCGCATCCGGCGGCCGCTCAAGCGCCTCTTCGATGTCGTCGCCGGCGCCGTGGTGCTGCTCCTCGCGCTGCCGGTGATGGCCGCCGTCGCCGCCGCCGTGCGCGCCACCTCGCAGGGGCCGGCGCTCTACCGCCAGGAGCGGGTGGGGCGCGGCGGCCGCCGCTTCGTGCTGTGGAAATTCCGCACCATGCGCCACGACGCCGAGCGGGAGACCGGCGAGGTGCTGGCGCAGCGCGGCGACCCGCGCATGACGCGGCTCGGCGTCGCCCTGCGCCGCTACCGGCTGGACGAGCTGCCGCAGCTGTGGAACGTGCTCGGCGGCAGCATGAGCCTGGTCGGACCGCGGCCGGAGAGGCCGGGCTTCGTGGCGCAGTACCGCCAGGCGATCCCGGGCTACAGCGAGCGGCTGGCGGTCGCCCCGGGGCTCACCGGGCTGGCGCAGATCAGCGGCGAGTACCTGTCGTCGCCGGAGAACAAGCTGCGCTACGACCTCGCCTACATCGCCAACTGGTCGCTGTGGCTGGACCTGTCGATCCTGCTGCGCACGGTGAAGATCGTGCTCACCTCGCGGGGCACCTGAGGCGCACGGGGTGCCGGCTCAGGCCGGGCGCAGCAGGCCCTCGTCGAGCAGCCGGCGCACCAGCTCGGCGAGGTCGCGCTCGAGCACCTCCGGCGCCACCTCGTACTCCTCGAGCAGGCGGGCGCGCACCGCCGCCAGGTCGCCGTGCTCGGCGAGCAGCAGCCACATGCGGGTGCCGGTCTCGTCGAGGCCGTAGTAGTGCTCGCTGGCGAGATCGAGGATCACCGCCTCGCCGGAGACCTGGCGGAAGACGACGTCGGGCGCCACCGCCACGCGCCGCGGCAGCGCATCGCCGCTCACCGGGCCGCCCCTCCACCGGCGGCTGCCGGCTCCACCTGCGCCCGTGCCTCCGGCGGCACGCTGTCGAGGAGACGGCGGTCGAGGCGCACCGCCGCCGTCCAGCTCGCCAGCGCCTCGTCCCGCTCGCCGGCCGCCCACTGCGCCCGCCCGAGGTTGATCCACACCTCGGGGCGCGGCTCGAGGGCGAGGGCGCGGCGGTAGGTGTCCACCGCCTCCCGCGGCCGGTCGAGCAGGAGCTGTTGGCCGGCGGCGGCGACCACCACCCCCACCGAGGCGGGGTCGAGCTCCTCCGCCTCGCGCAGCAGGCGCAGATTGGCCCACAGCAGGGCGCCCGGCAGCCGGCCGCGCGCCGCCAACGCCACCGTGGTGCGCTCGGCGGCGTTGAGCAGCCGGCTGGCGCGCATCAGCCGGCGGGCGCGCTCCGTCTCGAGCGCCAGGCCGGCGGCGAGCAGCAGCACCACGCCCCAGGCCAGCCAGCGCGCCGGCCGACGGCGGCGCCCGGCGGCCGCGGCGGCCGCGGTGGCCTCCGGCGCCGCGCCCTCCGCCACCCCCAGCTCGGCGGCGCGGCGCAGCGTCCAGGCGAGCCACAGGAGCGCCGGGTAGCCGGTCAAAGCGATGCGGAACGGGAAGTGGACCAGCGCCAGCACCGCCAGCACGGCCAGCCCGCCGCGGGCGAGGGCGGCGTCGGAGGCAGCCGCGGGCCCGGCGGCGCTCGACCGGGTGCCGCCGCCGCGGCCGACGCGGCGCACCGCCGCCAGCGCCACCCACAGCGCCCACAGCAGCGCGGCGACGCCGACGAGGCCCCACTCGGCGGCGACCTCCAGCACCTCGTTGTGGGCGTTGGCGAAGGTGGGCTGCACGTGCCCCCGGTAGAACGGCGTGCCGCGGTCGAGCAGCGCCAGCTTGGCGTCGCTGAACTCGCTGACGTAGGCGCCGGGGCCGACGCCGGCGACGGGGTGCTCCCGCGCCATCCACAGCGCCGCGCGCCAGCCGTCCAGGCGGCCGGTGAGCAGCGCGTTGACCTCCCCGGCGGCGAGCTGCGACGCCTTCTCCACCACGCGCGCGCGCAGCGGCGCCACCACCGCCACCGCCACCACCGCGGCGGCGGCCAGGGCGGCGCCGGCCAGCAGCACCCGGCGGCGCGGCAGCAGCGTCGCCCACACCGCGGCGCTGCCGAACAGCACGGCCGCCACCGCCGCCAGCGTCTGGGTGAGCACCAGGGCGTAGAGGCCGAGGGCGAGGATGGCGAGCAGCGCGGCGCGGCGGGCCGAGGAGCGCGCCGCCGGCAGTAGCGCCTGGAGCACGACGCAGGCGAAGGCGAGGAAGGCGCCGAGATGGCCGGCGTTGCCCGCCAGGGAGCTGACTTCGGCGCGCCCGCCCCCGAGTCCGCTGGCGAACTCGAAGACCTGGTAGACGCCGTGGTACTGGAGGATCGCCAGCAGGGCGAGCGGCACCGTCGGCAGCGCCAGGACGGCGAGGACGCGGCGCAGCCGCGGCGCCTCGAGGCCGGCGCTCCAGCCCACCAGGGCGACCGCGGCGATCGCCAGGCCGGCCATGGCGGTGGCGGCGTGCGCGCGGTGGGCGGTCGCCAGCCAGCTCACCACCGCCGCCGCCAGCAGCGGCGCCGCCAGCCTCGCCGCCGGCCGGCTCCAGGCGTTGCCCAGCAGCCGCGCCGACGTCGCCTCTGCGCCCGCCGGCGGCGCCGCCGAACGGCGCGCCCGCCAGGCGGCGCCGGCGGCGAGCACCAGCACCGAGGCGAGGGCGAGCCACTCCGCCAGCACGAGCTTCGGCAGGGTGAAGGGCTCGCGCAGCGCCGGGACGACGGCGAGCGGCGCCAGCACCACCAGCAACCAGAGCAGCGCCTCGGCGACGGCGGCGGCCGAGGCGCGGCGCCGCGGCGCGGTGCCGCCGGACCGCGCTCCGCGGCCTCGCGACCGGCTCACGGCGTCCTCCTCACGGCGCCTTCCTCGCGGCTGGCCTCACGCGGCGCTCCGCCCGCGGTGGCGGGCGTGCAGCCAGGCCATCAGGCTGCCGGCCGCCGAGCCCGCGACGTCGGCCGCCACGTCGGCCACCTCGCCCTGCCGCCCGGTGAACAGGTGCTGGCCGATCTCGGTGGCGCCGCCGTAGAGCGAGGTCGCCAGCAGCGCCGCCAGCAGCGGCCTCTCGACGCCCGGCAGCCGGCGGAACGAGCGCGCCAGCAGCAGCGCGGCGACGGCGAAGAGCAGGACGTGGACCACCTTGTCGAGGGCCTGGAAGTGGAGGATCCGCGGCCACCACGCGGGCAGGTCGGCGACGTTCGAGGGCACCGCCAGGGCGACGGTCATCGCCACCATCCACGCCGCCGCCGGCAGGTGGACGGCGAGGAGGTCGTGGCGGCGCGACGGCATGGTGCGCGCTACTATAGCCAACCGTGCCCCGACGCCCGCGTCTCTCCGCGGCGGTCCTGTCCGCGGCGCTGCTCGTCGCCGCGGCCGCCCTCGCCGCCGCCACCCTGGCGGCCGAGTCGAGCCGCCGCGGCGACAGCGCCGCCGTCGTCGACGCGCTCGGCGCCGCGCCGCTGCCGGCGCCGCAGCGCGAGCGGCTGGCGGTGTGGGCCGTGCGCCAGGACGACCCCGTGGAGACGCGCCTCGGCATCGCCCGCTACCTGGTCAACCGCGTGCTGGCGCCGGAGGCCGAAGGTCTCATTGCCGACCCCGGCGCCGCCGACCCGGCCGCCCTCGGCCTCGCCCACCGTCTCGCCGCCGAGGCCTTCGCCCGCCGGCCCGCCGCCTGGCGCGCCCCGGCGCTGATGGGCGCCGCCCTCTACCTGCAGCGCTCCCTCGCCGGCGACACC
The DNA here is from genome assembly GCA_964557755.1 of uncultured Thermoanaerobaculia bacterium. Lineage (GTDB taxonomy): Bacteria > Acidobacteriota > Thermoanaerobaculia > Multivoradales > JBCCEF01 > CAZLBJ01. Next base: position 2,499 of record CAZLBJ010000268.1, on the reverse strand, counting down.
CGCGTCGTCACCGAGGGCAGCGCCTGGGACCGCCCGCTGCAGCGGGCGCGCGAGCTGGCCCCCGCCGCTGACGAGCCGGTGCGCTTCCAGGCGATCGCCTACCTCGAGATCTGGCAGGCGCTGCCGGCGGCGAAGCGGGAGGAGGCGCGGGAGCTGCTGCGCCGCGCCTTCCTCGACCCCTCCACGTTCGCCCGCCTGATCGGTCCCTGGCTGGCGATCGCCGACGACGCGGGAGAGCCGCTCGACTCCGCCCTCTCGGTGGTGCCCGACCGGCCCGCGGCCTGGGGGCGCCTGCAGCGGGTGTTCGCCGAGCGGGGCGACTGGCGGCGCTACCTCGAGGCCCGCGAGCAGTGGCGCCGGACGCTGGACCTCGACCTCGACCGCCGGCTGGCCGAGGCGGCCGAGCTGCGGCGGCGCGGCGCCGCCTACGACGCCCGCGGCGACTACCTGAGAGTGATCGCCCAGGCACCGCTCGAGCGGCGCTTCGCTCCGCTGGTCGAGCGTGCCCTGGCGGAGGCCCCGCCCGGCGCCGCGCAGCCCAACCTCGCGGCGCCGCTCGCGCGCTGGCTCGACTGGGTGCTGGCCCTCGACCTGGTGGGGGCCGGCCCGCTCCCGGCGGCGGCCGTCGACCGCCTGGCGGGCCTGGTGGCCGACCTGCCGCCGGCCACCGCCGCCCACGCCGCCGCCGCCGCCGGCCGGCTGGCCGACGCCGAGCGCAGCGAGCGCCGCGCCTTCGACGCGGTCGAGGTCGAGTCGTGGTCTCCGTACCGGGTCGCCAAGGCGCGGGAGCTGGCGGCGCGCGGCCGGGGCGGCGAGGCGCTGGCCGCGCTCGCCCGCCTGCCCGCGTCGTGGCACGACCGGCCGAGCGCCCTCGCCGTCCGCCGCGACGCCGCCCGCGCGGCCGGCGACGCCGCCGAGGCCCTCGCCGCCGAGGTCCGCCTCGCGGCGCTGGCCGGCCGGGGCGCCTCGTGGAGCCTCGCGGGGGGCCGCCCGGGCGCGGCGGCGCCCTGGCGCGAGCTGGTGGTCGAGGACGAGGCCGGCGGCCTCGAGGTGCGCGGCAGCGACGGCCGCGGCGCCGTGGTGGAGGTCAAGCTGGACGGCCGCGTGGTCGCCGGCGAGCGGGTGCGCGGGCGCCCGCTGGCGGTGCCGGTGCCGCTCGAGCCGGGGATCCACCTCGTCGAGGTGGCCGCCGCCACCGGCACCTTCAGCCCGTCGGAGGTGCGGCCGCTCCCCTAGTACGCGCCACCACCCTCGCCCCCGCGGCGGCGCCGCACACCGCCACCAGCACGAAGGCGTTGGCCGGCAGGGCCAGGCCGAAGTCGAACGCTTCGTGCACCGCCACCGCCGCCAGCGCGCCGAGCGCCGCCAGCGCCGCGGCGCGGTCCTCGCTGCGGAAGCCGTCGACGAGGACGCGCTGCAGCCGGCGCACCAACGCCGCCAGCCCCACCGCCACCAGCAGCACCGCCACCAGCCCGCCGGTGGCGGCGAGCTCGAGGTAGTCCTGGTGCGCGTGGTGCCAGGCGTCGCCGGCCAGGTCCGCCGGCTCGACCAGGGTGAAGGCGTCGCGGAAGGTGCCCAGGCCGCTGCCGACGACGGGGAAGCGCGTCCACAGCTCGGCGGAGAGCCACGCCACCTGGCGGCGGGCGGCCCAGGAGACGTCGTGGAACGAGGTGCCGAGGAGGCGGGCGAAGGCCGCCTGGGAGACGACGCCGGCGACGATGCCCAGCCCTACCAGGACCGCCGCCAGCGCGGCCGGCGCGACCCGCCAGCGGTGCCCCTTGCCGCGGCCGGAGCCCGCCGCCGCCACCAGCACGGCCTGCACCCCGGCCGCCACCACCGCCGCCACCAGCCCGGCCCGCGACCGGGTCAGCGCCAGCCCGGCGAGCAGGGCGAGCCAGGCCACCAGCGGCGGTACCAGCAGCAGCAGTCGGCGGTCGAGGTCGCTCTCGCGCCGCGCGTGGACGACCGCCCACCAGCCGGCGGCGAAGACCACCGCCAGGGCGATCTCCAGCAAGTAGGCGACGTGGTTGGGGTTGACGTAGGTGCCGCGCAGGCGGTCGCCAACGCCGAGCACCTCGACGCCCCACACCGCCTTGGCGCCGGCGAGGAGCTGGCGTGTGCCGTAGACCACCTCGACGAGGCCCGCGGCCACCACGCCGCCGGCGATCCAGCGGCGGCGGCGCCGGCCGCGGCCGGCCAGCGCGGCGGCGACCAGCAGCGCGGCGAGGGCGGCGGCGGTGAGCGCGGCCTGCCGCGACGCCCCCGGGTCGAGGGAGAGGCGCGGCCAGCGCGTCACCGGGATCGCCTCGCCCGCGGCGCCGGCGGCCGCCGCCGAGGCGGCCAGCACCTCCTCCGCCTGCCCCCAGACCTCCGCATGGGACGGCGAGAGGACCCGCACGAGCCCGGGCGGCGCCGGCAGCGACTGCAGCGCGCCGAGCAGCGCGAGCGCCGCCAGCGCCAGCGCCGGCAGCGCCACCGGGCGCAGCCGGTAGCCGCGGG
>CAZLBJ010000267.1:0-9365 GCA_964557755.1 uncultured Thermoanaerobaculia bacterium | reverse complement strand
CCCCGGACGTACGGGCGCGAGGTGCGCGAGCGCGTGCTGGCCGAGACGCTCGGTCCGCCCGATGACGCGACGACCCACTGGAGCCGGGTCCGCCTCGCCCGCAAGGTCGGGGTCAGCGCGTCCACGGTCGGCCGGATCTGGCAGGAGGGCCGGCTCAAGCCCCACCGGACCGAGACATTCAAGTGGAGCACCGATCCCGATCTGGTCACCAAGATCCGCGACGTCGTCGGGCTGTACCTCGATCCGCCAGAGCGGGCGATCGTGCTGTCGGTCGACGAGAAGACCCAGATCCAGGCGCTGGACCGCACGCAGCCGCTGCTGCCGTTGCGACCAGGTCAAATCGAGCGACGGACCCATGACTACACGCGTCATGGCACGGCCAGCCTCTATGCCGCCTTCGACGTCGCCACAGGTAAGGTGCTCGGGCGCGTGACCCAGCGTCACCGGAGCCGAGAATTCGTCTCGTTCCTGCGGCAGATCGATCAGTCTCAGCTGGCGGCTCTGGACCTGCACCTGATTCTCGACAACAGCAGCACCCACAAGACCCCGGAGGTCCAGCGCTTCCTCGCCGCCCATCCTCGGTTCCACTTCCATTTCACCCCCACGAGTGCATCCTGGCTCAACGCGGTGGAAACCTGGTTCTCTCAACTCGAGCGCCGGGCCCTGTATCGAGGCGTCTTCACCAGCGTCACCGACCTCCGCACCGAGCTGCGTCGCTACATCCAGGCTCACAATGAGGAGGCCGCCAAACCCTTCGTCTGGACCAAGTCCGCTCACATGATCCTCGACGCCGTCCGCCGCGCCCAAGATGCCGCTGACGAGGAAACGAATTAACCGCACGGGGCACTAGCATCATGCTTGCCGTCATATCGAGCTGTTGGACGGAGATTCCGACACCGAGGAGAAGGAGCGCGCCGGCGATCTGCCAGCGTCGCATCCGTGCAGCGTGTTGCAAGTCCATGCGCCAGAGCCTAAGCCGCCCCGATTACCTGCGTCAAATTGAGAGAGTTGGCCGCTTAGTCTTCTTCTAGGCTGAGGTAACGGCGTAGCGCCCGCCGAATACGGCCGGCGAGGCGGCGGGTGGAGGGGCTCCGGCCGGGGGCTCCAGGGAGCGCACAGCGCAAGCCCGCGGCGAACGAGGGAGCGGTGGCGTGCGCTCCATGAAGAGCGGAGCGCTCCTCCCCAAAGTCCGACTGAAGCGGAGCGTCCCCCGGACGGAGCCCCTCCACCCGCCGCCGTCCCCGGCACCCCCCGCTCCTCCACCCGCCGCCGTGCCCGGCCCCCCAGCCCCAGCCCCAGCCTCAATACGTCGTCAGGTACCTCTCCGTCTCCCACGGGTGGACCTGGGAGATGTAGTCGGCCCACTCCTGGCGCTTGGCTTCTACGTACTGGGTGTAGATGTGGTCGCCGAGGGCGGTCTGGATGACCTTGTCCTTCTCGAGGTTGTCGAGCGCCTCGGAGAGGTTGGCGGGGAGCTGGCTGATCTTCAGGCGCCGCTTCTCGCGCTGGCTCATGGTGAAGATGTTCTTGTTCACCGGGTCGCCGGCGTCCATCTCGTTCTCGATGCCGTCGAGGCCGGCGGCGAGCATCACCGCGAAGGCGAGGTAGGGGTTGCAGGCCGGGTCGGGGACGCGCACCTCGCAGCGGGTCGACATGCCGCGCTTGGCCGGCACGCGCACCAGCGGCGAGCGGTTCTTCTCCGACCAGGCGACGTTGACCGGCGCCTCGAAGCCCGGCACCAGCCGCTTGTAGGAGTTGACCAGCGGGTTGGTCACCGCCACGAAGGCGGCCGCGTGGCGCAGGATGCCGCCGATGTAGTGCAGCGCCACCTCGGAGAGCTCCCAGCGGCCCTTCTTGTCGTAGAAGGCGTTCTTGCCGTCGGTGGTGAGCAGGCTCTGGTGGGTGTGCATGCCGGAGCCGTTGACGCCGAAGATCGGCTTCGGCATGAAGGTGGCGTGCAGGCCGTAGTCGAGCGCCACCTTTTTGACCACGAAACGGAAGGTCGCCACGTTGTCGGCCGACTCGAGCGCCCTGGCGTACTTGAAGTCGATCTCGTGCTGCCCCGGCGCCACCTCGTGGTGCGCCGCCTCGACCTCGAAGCCCATCGCCTCGAGCAGGATGACGATGTCGCGCCGCGCCTCCTCGCCGCGGTCGACCGGCGTCAGGTCGAAGTAGCCGCCTACGTCGTGCGTCGCCACCAGCGGCTCGTCCGCGTCGTCGCGGGTGAAGAGGAAGAACTCCGCCTCCGGCCCGCACACCATCTCGTAGCCCAGCTTGCGCGCCCGCTCCACCTGGCGCTTGAGCGCCATGCGCGGGCAGCCGGGGAACGGCGAGCCGTCGGGCAGATGGATGTCGCAGATCAGCCGCGCCACCTTCGAGCCGTCCGGGTTGCTCCACGGGTTGACCTGAAAGGTGTCGAGGTCGGGGTAGAGCAGCATGTCCGACTCCTCGATGCGGGTGAACCCCTGGATCGACGAGCCGTCGAACATGATCTCGTTCTCCAGCGCCTTCTCGAACTGGCTGCGCGGGATCTCGACGTTCTTCAACACACCCATGATGTCGGTGAACTGCAGGCGCAGGAAACGCACCCCCTCCTCGTCGGCGACCTTCAGGATCTCCTTGGCGTCCACACTTCCCCCTGTATCTTGATTTTGGCGGTTACGACGCTTGCGGCGTCGCACTTCGATGAATATACGCTGAGATCGTCTGGAGTGTCACGCGAGATCTGCAACTGCGTCAAAATCTAGCGAGCATCGCGCGTCGCGCCGCGGCATAAACCAGCGCCGTGAAAGGCGTTTCCCGAGGCCGCCGCCACACCGGCCGGCGACAGCGGCGCGAACGGCGAGCCGCCACCGTGCGCATCGCCGGCGCGGAAAGTCGCCCGTGGCAGCGGGTCTCCCCCGCCGGTCCCCCAGAATGGGCCGGCGTGAGAAGATCCGGCGAGGCCCCGCCGTTGAACCGCCGGCCCGCCGCAGGTCGTACAGGTGCCGGAGGAGCCGCAGCCGAGCGAACCCCTCGACAAAGGAGAAGGCCGCCGGATCCGGCGGGTCGGGCGCGCAGCGGCCCCCGTGGCCGCAACGAGGAGAACCAGGTGGAGTCGACGAGGACGGACCCGACGGAGGGCGTACCGATCACCGGCACCCCGGCCGGCGGCGATGGCGAGCCCTCGGCCGCCGCCGCCGCGCCGGACGGCCGCGGTGGGACTTCGCCGCTGCGCAAGGTCCTCTACGCGCTGGGAATCCTCGCGGCGCTCGCCGCCCTGTGGTGGCTGGGGCGCCTCGGCGGCGGCTACGTCCCCGCCTTCGCCGCGTGGGTGGACGGCCTCGGCCTGTGGGGGCCGCTGGTGTTCATCGCCGGCTACGCGGTGGCTACGGTGGCGCTGGTGCCGGGCTCGATCCTCACCCTGGCGGCGGGCGCCATCTTCGGTCTCGCCGAGGGCACGCTCTACGTCTTCGCCGGCGCCACCCTCGGGGCCTGCGGGGCCTTCCTGGTGTCGCGCTACCTGGCCCGCGGGGCGGTCGAGCGGCGCCTCGCTGGGTACCCGCGGTTCGCCGCCGTCGACCGCGCGGTCGGCCGCGAGGGGCGCAAGATCGTCTTCCTGCTCCGCCTGTCACCGGTCTTCCCGTTCAACCTCCTCAATTACGGTCTCGGGCTCACCCGCGTGCGCTTCGTCGACTACGCGATCGCTTGCCTCGGCATGCTGCCGGGGACGTTCCTCTACGTCTACTACGGGAAGCTGCTCGGCGACGTGGCCGCGGTGGCCGGCGGCGCCGAGGTGGAGCGCGGCGCCGGCTACTGGGTGGTGCTGGCGCTGGGGATCGCCGCCACCGTGGCGGTGACGGCATTGATCACAGCCAAAGCGCGCCAGGCGCTGCAGCGGGAGACCGGCGTCGACCTCGGCGCCGAGGCGCCGCAGGGAGGCGCGCGTGGCTGAGCCGGTGCGCGCCCCGGGCGAGCCCGGGCACGCGCCGCCGGCGTGGATGGTCGACCCGCCGGCCGGCAGCGCCGACCGCGAGCTGGTCGACCAGGTGCACCCGCCGGACTGGGTGAACCCGGAACCGGCGGCGCGCTACCACCTGGTGGTGGTCGGCGCCGGCACCGCCGGGCTGGTCAGCGCCGCCGGCGCCGCCGGCCTCAGCGCGCGGGTGGCGCTGGTCGAGCGGTCGCTGATGGGCGGCGACTGCCTCAACGTCGGCTGCGTGCCGTCGAAGGGGGTGATCCGCGCCGCCCGCGCCTGGCAGGACGCGCGCGAGGCGGCGGCGCGCTTCGCCGGCCCGCCGGTGGCCGGCGACGGCGACTTCGCCGCCGCCATGGAACGCATGCGCCGCATCCGCGCCGACATCTCGCACCACGACTCGGCCGAGCGCTTCCGCGGCCTCGGCGTCGACGTCTTCCTCGGCCACGGCCGCTTCGTGGCGCCGGACGCGCTGGAGGTGGACGGCAAGCGGCTGCGCTTCCGCCGCGCGGTGATCGCCACCGGCGCGCGCGCCGCGGTGCCGCCCGTCGAGGGGCTGGCGGAGGCGGGGTTCCTGACCAACGAGACCGTCTTCGACCTTCGCCGGCTGCCGCCGCGGCTCGTGGTGCTCGGCGGCGGCCCGATCGGCTGCGAGCTGGCGCAGGCCTTCGCGCGGCTGGGCAGCGAGGTGACGCTGCTCGACCGCAACGAGCAGGTGCTGCCGCGCGAGGACGCCGACGCCGCGGCGCTGGTGCGGCGGGCGATGGAGGCGGACGGCGTGCGCTGCGAGCTCGGCGCCGAGGTGCGGCGGGTGCGGCGCGAGGGCGAGGCGCGGGTGGTCGAGTACGCGCGGGGCGGCGAAGCCCGGGAGGCGGCGGCCGACGAGATCCTGGTGGCGGTGGGGCGGGCGCCGAACCTCGAGGGCCTGGGGCTGGAGGCGGCGGCGGTCGCATACGGCCGCCGCGGCGTCGAGGTCGACGACCGCCTGCGCACCACGAACCGCCGCGTCTACGCCGCCGGCGACGTCTCGTCGCGCTGGAAGTTCACCCACGTCGCCGATGCCGAGGCGCGCATCGTGATCCAGAACGCGCTGTTCTTCGGGCGCGCCAAGCAGAGCGGCCTGGTCGTCCCCTGGTGCACCTACACCAGCCCGGAGGTGGCGCACGTCGGGATCACTGCTGAGGAAGCGCGCGAGCGGGGCGTCGAGGTCGACGTCCTCACCGTGCCTCTGGAGGCCACCGACCGCGCCCGCCTCGACGGCGACGAGGGGTTCCTGCGCCTGTACCTGCGGAAGGGCAAGGACACCATCCTCGGCGCCACGTTGGTCGCTCCGCACGCCGGCGAGACGATCTCCGAGATCTCGGTGGCGATGGCCGCCGGCGCCGGCCTCGGCACGATCGCCGGCGTCATCCACCCCTACCCCACCCAGGCCGAAGTGATCAAGCGCGCCGCCGACCAGTGGCGCCGCGGCAAGCTCACGCCCACGGTGGCGAGGCTGTTCCGCGGCTGGTTCCGAGTGTTCCGCTAGCTCACGCCCGCTCGTAGGCCTGGCGCAGCCAGCCGGCGAGCTCGTCGTCGACCTCGGCGCGGGAGGCGACGCGGACGCGGTGGCTGACCATGCCGCTGAAGCCGCCGGGCTCGAGGCGCGGGGAGGCGGGGGCGGCGTCCTTGAGCTGGATGCCGAGGTCGATGCGCGTCCTCGTCGCCGGTTGCACGATGGCGAACTGCTTCGCGCGCCGCAGGCTGACGTAGGTCTTCTTCGGCGCCACCTCGACGTCGCCGCCGAAGCCACGCACGCGGTCGAGGATCGCCTCGTACACCGGCCGCAGCGCCTCCTTGCCGGCGTACTGCGCCGCCACCAGGTCGTCCTCCGCGGGCGGCGCGCCCCGCTGCAGCGCCTTGTGCGCCACCAGGTTAGCGTAGCCGTGGGTCAGGCCGTGCTCGCCCTTGAGGTGCGCGACGATCTTGCCGTGCTTGTCCTCCCTCGTCGCCCGCGCCACCGTCACCCACTGCTGCAGGCTCCTCCCCGTCTTCTCCTCCAGCTTGCGCGCCATCGTCGCTTCCATCTCCTCCGGGCTCTGCGCCATCGCGGTCTCCTCTCGGGTGGGTTCGTCGTCCGCTCCACTCTTTACTCGGAACCGGATCTTCCTTTACACCGTCCGCTAGAATCCGTCGAACGTCAACAGATCGACTAGGAGGAAAGGCATGGAGCTCCTGCATTCAGCCGAAGGCCGTGGTCTCGTTCCCGGCGCCCGCGGTGCCCGCCGGCTCATCCTCCTCTCACTGATCTGTTCGCTGCTGCTCGCGCTCGTCGGCCCGGTCCTCGCGGAGGAGGAGGCGGCGGCCGAGGGGCCGATGGACGCGGTGGCCGGGATGGTGGGGACGTGGACCGGGGAGGGGTGGATCCGCATGGGGCCGGGGGAACCGATCCCGTTCGACTCCAAGGAGATGGTGGAGAGCCGGCTCGGGGGCGAGGCGCTGGTCGTCGAGGGGGAGCACCACGCCAAGAGCGACGGGCGGCGCGTGCACCACGCGGTGGCGCTGCTGTCGCACGACGCCGAGGCCGGCGTCTTCCGCTTCCGCACCCACGTCGCCGGCCGCGGCCCGGGCGACTTCGAGGGGCGGGTCGAGGACGGCGCGTTCGTGTGGGGCGGCGCCATGGGGCCCGGGCAGATGCGCTACACGATCCGCATCGAGGGCGACGCCTGGAGCGAGGTCGGCGAGCTCTCGCGCGACGGCGAGACCTGGAACCAGTTCTTCGAGATGAACCTGAAGCGCACCGGCTCCTGAGCTCACCCGGCGCCGGCCAACAGCAGCGCGGCGCCGGCGAGGGCGGCGGTCTCGACGCGCAGCACCGTCGGACCCAGGCTCACCGGGCGGCAGCCCCAGGACGCGAGGTCGGAACGCTCGGCGTCGCTCCAGCCGCCCTCCGGGCCGACCGCCAGCGCCGCGGCGCCGTCCACGGCTCCCGTGGCGAGGCGCGCCGCCGGCGCCGCCTCGGGGTCGAGGTCGAGGACCCAGCGCCCGCCGTCCGGCACCGCGGCCAGCAGCGCCGGCACCTCGTCCCAGGCGTGGGTGCCGGAGATCTCGGGCAGCCGGCCGCGGCCGCACTGCTCGAAGGCGGCGGCGGCCACCCGCTCCAGCCGCTGCAGCGTGCCGCCGCCGAACTCCCGCGGCGTGCGCTCGGTCTCGACCAGGCGCACCACCGCCACGCCCAGCTCCGTCGCCTTCTCCACCAGCCACGCGGCGCGCTCCTTCTTCGGCGCCGCCACCAGCAGGTGGACGCGCACCGCCGGCTCCGGCGCCGGCGCCGCCTCCCCCGGCGCGAGGACGGCGCGGCGGCGGTCGACCGCCGTCACCTCGGCCCAGCGCGCGGCGCCGGCGCCGTCGGCCAGCCGCAGACGGTCGCCCACCGCCAGCCGGCGGGCGCGGAAGAGGTGGCGGTAGGCGTCGCCCTCCACCGTCACCTCGACGGCGGCGAGGTCGGCGGCGGGGACGAGGAGGGTGGTGGTCACCGCCGCGCTCCGAAGGCGCCGCGGCCCTGGGGCAGGTCGAGGGCGGTGGGGACCGGGGGAATGGCGAGGTGGTCGGCCTCGGGGCGCTCGACGCGGAAGGCCACCCACTCGCCGGCCTCGGCGCGGGCGCGCTCGGTGAAGCCGAGGTCCTCGACCGCGCCGAGCACCGCGGCGCCCTTCTCGGCCAGGATGCCGGAGAGCACCATGCCGTCGACGCGGCCGGCGATCGCCGGCAGGCCGGGGAGGATCAGCTCCGGCACGATGTTGACCAGCGCCCAGTCGAAGCGTACGCCGGCGGCCAGCGCCAGCACGTCGCCGGCGAAGACGGTGAGGTCGAAGCCGTTGCGGCGGGCGTTCTCGTGCGCCGCCACGGCGGCCGCCGGGTCGACGTCGAAGGCCGCCGCGGCGCGTGCCCCGAGGTGCAGGGCGGCGAAGGCGAGGATGCCGGTGCCGGTGCCGACGTCGAGGACGTCGCGGCCGGGCAGCGCCGCCTCCTCGAGCAGCTCGACGGCGAGGCGGGTGGACTCGTGGCTGCCGACGCCGAACGCCGAGCGCGCCGGCAGGAGGAGCAGACGGCGGCCGTCCGGCGGCACCAGCGGCGCCATCGCCTCGTCGTCGTGCGGCTCCCGCGGGTCGACCCAGAAGCCGCGGCCGAGGGGAAACGGCTGCGCCCGCGCCCGCCACGCCGCCAGCCAGTCCTCGTCCGGCGCCTCCTCGACGCCGAGCGGCTCGACGCCCTCGGCGAACCAGCCGGCCAGCGGGTCGGGCTCGTCCGCCGTGCCGGCCTCGAACCAGGCGACGATGCGCACCCGGCCGGCGGCCGGCGCCTCGCCGCCCGGCGCCGCCAGGATCCCTTCGCCGCCGGTGACCGTCTGGCAGCCGAGCAGGCCCGCGTCCCACAGCTCCGCCGACACCACCTCCTCCAGCTCCGCCGGCAGCGACCAGCTCCGCAGGACGTAGGGCACGAGCCGGAGCCTTCCTAGCCGAACATCTTCTTGACCTTGTCGAGCACCTTCTCGCGCACCGGGTAGGCGCGCAGCTCGGCCAGCTTGCGCAGCAGCTCGGCCTCCTCCTCGGACAGGTCGCGGGGGTGGGGCACGTCGATCTTCAGGCGCACGACGTGGTCGCCCTTGCCGCCGCCGATGCGGGCGATGCCCTTGCCGCGCAGCCGGAACTCGTGGCCGTGCGGAGTGCCGGGCGGCACCTCGAGGCTGGCCGGGCCGTGCAGGGTGTCGACCTCCACCGTCGCCCCGATCACCGCCTGCGGGAAGCCCACCGTTTCCTCGCTGAAGACGGTGGCGCCCTCGCGCACGAAGCGCTCGTGGGGCTCGACGGAGAGCACCACGTAGAGGTCGCCGGCCGGGCCGCCGTGGCGGCCGTGCTCGCCCTCGCCGGACAGGCGCAGGCGCGAGCCGTGGTCGACGCCGGCGGGGATCGCCACCTCCAGCGAGCGCTCGACCTCCTTGCGGCCGGCGCCGCGGCAGGCCGGGCAGGGGTCGGCGATGACCACCCCCTCGCCCTCGCAGCGCGGGCAGGTGCGGGCGACGGTGAGGAAGCCCTGGCGGTAGCCGATCTGGCCGCGGCCGCCGCAGGCGCTGCACGTTTTGGGCGCGGCGGCGCCGGCGCTGCCGCTGCCGCCGCACTCCTCGCAGCTCTCCAGCCGCGGGATGCGCAGCGTCTCGGCGGCGCCGAAGGCGGCCTCCTCGAAGCTCAGCGTGAGGTCGTAGCGCAGGTCGGCGCCGCGCGTCGGCGCCCGGCCGCCGCGGCGGCGGCCGCCGCCGAAGCCGAACATCTCGCTCAGGACGTCGGCGAAGTCGCCGAAGGTGGCGGGGTCGAAGCCGCCGGAGAACGGGCTGCCGGCGGCGCCGCCCACGCCCTGGTGGCCGAAGCGGTCG
>CAZLBJ010000266.1:0-8742 GCA_964557755.1 uncultured Thermoanaerobaculia bacterium | reverse complement strand
ACTTTGGGGAGGAGCGCTCCACTCTTCAGCGAGCGCACGCCACCGCTCTCGCGGACGCCGCGGGCTTGCGCTGTGCGCTCGCCGGAGCCCCCGGCCGGAGCCCCTCCACCCGCCGCCTCGCCGGCGGGGGAGTAGGGGATGAACGTCAACCCCCACGTCAACCCCGACCTCCCCTCGACGATCTGTTGACGTAGACGTTGCACGCGGTGGCTGAGACTGAATGGATGCCTGTGCCTCGCCGCCACCAACTCCCGCATTCTTCGTGTGGGGCCACCGCCAGTCTCCGGGGTGGGGTGGGTCCTCGGGTAGGGATCCCGGGAGCGGGCCAAGGGCAATACCCGCCGGAGTCCTCCGCCGGTGGCGGCCCGTGGACGAGGAGGCGCGCCCCCCTCCAAAGTGCTGGCGTAGCGCGCCGCTCCCTGCCCGAGGACCCACCCCACCCCGCCACCACCGCCAATCCCCCCGAAGTTGACGTTAGACGTTGACGTCGACGTTCGTTACTCCTGCAGCACCCCGACCCGCAGCCGACTAGCCCGTTCCGGCGACCGGTACAGACTGTTGGTCACCGGCACGAAGTCCTCCTCCGTCGCCTCGAAGATGTTGTCCACCCAGGTGCCGGGGTTCCTGTCCACCAGCGGGAACCAGGTGCTCTGGACCTGGACCATGATGCGGTGGCCGCGCTGGAAGGTGTGGAGGACGTCCTGGAGGGTGAAGGCGACCTGTGTCGGCTCGTTCGGGACGAACGGCTCCGGGTCCTCGTAGCTGTTGCGGAAGCGGCCACGGAACACCTCGCCACGCACCAGGAGCTGGGCGCCGCGGTCGTCGTCCGCCTCCGCCTCGCGGCGCCGCGGCCGCCACTCCTCCCAGCTCGGCTCGTCCACCGGCTGGACGTCGATCAGCTTCACCACCCAGTCCGAATCGCCGCCGGACGTCGACACCCACAGGTCCGCCGTGATCGGGCCGGCCAGGGTGAGGTCCTCCTCCAGCGGCTCGCTGACGTAGACCAGCACGTCCGGGCGCCGCGAGGCGAAGCGCTGGTCCTCGGTCATGTACCCGCGCGCCCACCAGGTAGTGAGCTCGGTGGTGTAGGGCACCGGGCGCGCCGGGTCGGAGACCCAGGTGTCCTTCTGCTCTGCGTCCGCCGCCCCGCCCTCGTCCGCCGCCGGCGGCTCGAAGGCCACCGCCCCGCCCGCGCGGAAGTAGAGCTCCGCCGGCTGCGCCGCCGCCGGCGGCCAGCGGTCGAAGCGGCGCCAGCGGTCGGCGCCGGTCTCGAACATCAGCGCCTCCGGCAGGCCCGGCGCCGGGCCGCCCTTGAGGAAGTGGCGGAAGAAGGGCAGCTCGACGTTCTCGACGTACCAGGGGCCGGTCGCGAAGCCGAAGTCGGCGTCGCCCAGCTCGCGCCCCTCGCCGCGCGTCCAGCCGCCGTGCGGCCACGGTCCCATCACCAGGACGTTCCAGATGCCCGGGTTCTTCTCCTCGATCGAGCGGTAGGTGTGGAGTGCCCCGTAGAGGTCCTCGGCGTCGTACCAGCCGCCCACCGTCATCACCGGCGCGGTGATGCCGTCGAGGTGGGGGAGGATGTTGCGCGACTGCCAGAACTCGTCGTAGTTCGGGTGCGCCGCCATCTGGTTCCAGAACTCGACGTTGCCGTGCAGATACCGTTCGTCGAGGTTCGACAGCGGGCCGACGTCGAGGAAGAACCCGTAGCCGTCCGGGGTGCCGGCGACGAAGCGCTCGGCGCCGGTCTCGGTCGGCTCCGGCCGCGGCTGGCCGAAGGTGGCGAAGAAGTTGAAGCCGAGCGGCAGGATGAAGGCGCCGTGGTGGTGCATGTCGTCCCAGAACCAGTCGGCGATCGGCGCCTGCGGCGACACGGCGGCGAGCGCCGGGTGCGAGTCGATGGCGCCCGCCGAAGCGTAGAAGCCCGGGTAGGAGATGCCCCACAGCCCCACCTTGCCGTTGTCCTCGGCCAGGTGGTCGACCAGCCACTCGACGGTGTCCCACGTGTCGGTCGACTCGTCGACGTCGCGCGGCCCCTTGGCCTCGCGGTGCGGCCGCATGTTGACGAACTCGCCCTCGGAGAGGAACTTCCCGCGCACGTCCTGGTAGACGAAGATGAAGCCTTCGCGCGCGTAGGCGGCGGTCGGCCCGAGCTCGCGCTTGTAGCGGTCGGCGCCGTAGGGGCGGACCGAGTAGGGCGTGCGGTTGAGCAGGATCGGGTAGGTCTTCTCCGCCGTCGCGTCGTTCGGGACGTAGATCGAGGTGAACAGCTCGACGCCGTCGCGCATCGGAATGCGCACCTCGCGCTTGGCGTAGTGGGCGCGGACGTACTCGGCGGTGGCGTCGTCGCCCTCCTCCTGGGCGAGCATCGGCAGCGCGAGCAGGGCGAGGACGGCGACGAACGCGGCGAGGGACCAGCGGTGCGGCGATCTCATGGGATTCCTCCTCGAAGGCAATGGCAGCCGCGATGCTAGCCGACTGGCGGCGCGAGCGGAAACGCGGCAGACTAGGGGGTGATCCCATCCCTTGCTCGGAGGTCTCCCCCCATGTCCAGCTTCCAGGTCGCCCCCGCGGCCATTCACGACACCCTGCGCCCCCACGTCCTGGTCGACGGCTTCCACGTCGCCATCGACCTCGCGAAGTCCCACGGCTCCTGGATCCACGACGCGGTGGACGGCCGCGAGATCCTCGACTTCTACTCCTACTTCGCCACCCTGCCGATCGGCCACAACCACCCGGCGTTGCGCGACGACGCGGAGTTCCTCGCCGCCCTGCAGCGCGCCGCGCTCGCCAACCCGGCCAACTCGGACGTCTACTCGGCGGAGTACGCCGCCTTCGTCGACACCTTCGCCCGCCTCGCCAAGCCGGCGGACTTCCGGCACCTGTTCTTCGTCGCCGGCGGCGCGCTGGCGGTCGAGAACGCGATGAAGACCGCCTTCGACTGGAAGGTCAAGAAGAACCGCGCCGCCGGCCGCGGCGACCTCGGGCGGCAGGTGGTCCACTTCCGCGAGGCCTTCCACGGCAGGAGCGGCTACACCCTGTCGGTGACCAACACCGATCCGTCGAAGACCGACGCCTTCCCGCGCTTCGAGTGGCCGCGCATCGACAACCCGAAGCTCGAGTTCCCGCTGACGCCGGAGGTCCTCGAGCGCACCGCCGAGGCGGAGCGGCGGGCGGTGGCGGCCATCGAGCGCGCCTTTGCCGACCACCCGCACGACGTCGCCGCCATCCTCGTCGAGCCGATCCAGGGCGAGGGCGGCGACAACCACTTCCGGCCGGAGCTCTTCCGCGCCCTGCGCCGGCTGGCGGACGAGCACGAGGCGCTGCTGATCTTCGACGAGGTGCAGACCGGCTTCGGCCTCACCGGCCGCTTCTGGGCCTACGAGCACTTCGGCGTCGTGCCCGACGTCCTCGCCTTCGGCAAGAAGGCGCAAGTGTGCGGCATCATGGCCGGCCCGCGCGTCGACGAGGTGCCCGACAACGTCTTCCGCAAGTCGAGCCGCATCAACTCCACCTGGGGCGGCAACCTGGTCGACATGGTGCGCTGCGCCAAGTACCTGGAGGTGATCCACCGCGACCGCCTGGTCGAGCACGCGGCGAAGACCGGCGAGCTGTTCCTCGACGGCCTCGACGAGCTCGCCCGCCGCCACCCGTCGCTGGTCTCGAACGTCCGCGGCCGCGGCCTCTTCACGGCCTTTACCCTGCCCTCGCCGGAGGTGCGCAACGCGCTGCGCCAGGACCTCTGGCAGCGCGGCCTGGCGACGCTGCCGTCGTGGCCGCGCTCGCTTCGCTTCCGCCCGTGTCTGACGGTCACCGGGGCCGAGATCGACCACGCCCTCGGCCTGCTCGACGACGCGCTGGCGGCGGCGGCCGGCGCCGGGGTGGCGGCCGGAGCGGCGGCCGGCTAGAGCTGCGGCCGGCGCCGCTCAGGCGCCGAAGTACGCCGGCTCGTTGCCCGGCTTCCACTTGATGTTGCAGCCGATCGACGGCTGCTGGTCCTCCGGCACCGGCTCGCCGGCGAGCAGGGCGTCGCAGGCGGCGCGCAGGTCGGCGCCGGTCACCGGCACGCCGTTGCCGGGGCGCGAGGTGTCGAACTGGCCGCGGTAGACCAGGCGGCCGCCGCCGTCGAAGAGGAAGAAGTCGGGCGTGCAAGCGGCGTGGTAGGCCTTCGCCACCGCCTGGCTCTCGTCGTAGAGGTAGGGGAAAGTGTAGCCGACCGCCGCCGCCTCCTCGGCCATCTCCGCGGGCCCGTCCTGCGGGTGGGTGGCGGCGTCGTTGGCGCTGACGGCGACGATGCCGAGGCCGCGCTCGGCGTACTCGCGGCCGAAGCGGGCGAGCTCGTGGCGCAGGTGCTGGACGAACGGGCAGTGGTTGCACAGGAACATCACCAGCAGACCGGGGGCGGCGGCGAAGTCGTCGCGGGTGACGAGCGCGCCACCCTTGGCGGCGTCGGGCAGCCGGAAGTGGGGCGCCGGGCTGCCGAGGGGGAGCATGGTGGAGGCGGTGCGGGCCATGGACCTCAGTGTAGCAAGGCGCCGCGCCGGAGGCCGTCAGCGTCCCGGCCGGGCGGGCGCCGTCGGGAGGGGCTGCATGCGCTGCCGGATCCAGATCGCCAGCTCCTCGGCCGCCAGCTCGCCGCGGGCGACGGCGAGCGTCACACTCTCGAAGTCGTCGCCGGTCGCCCGCAGCTCGAAGCCGTTGAAGAGCAGGAACAGCTCCGCCGCCATCGCCCCGGTGCGCTTGTTGCCGTCGACGAACGGATGGTTGGCGATCAGCGAGTGCATGAGCGCCGCGCACTTGGCGGCCGTGTCCGGGTAGAGGTCCTCGCCGCCGAAGGTCGTCTGCGGCCGGTGGACGGCGGCTTCCAGGGCGCCGCGGTCGCGCAGACCGGCGGAGCCGCCGAACGCCTCCACCTGGGCCTGGTGGACGCGCAGGACCTGGTCGAGGCTGAGGTGGAGGGTCACTTCGCCAGTCGCCGGTAGAGCTCGGCTCGGCGCTCCAGGAGGTCGTCGATGGCGCGGTCGAACCGCTCCGTCACCTGGCCCTCCTCGGCGAGGCGGACGCCGGGGCGGATGGTCACCGCGCCGGTGGACGGGTGGACCGTCATCTCGACCGCCATCCCCTTCTCGAGACCGAACTCGCGGACGACGTCGGCGGGCAGTGTGACCGCGAGGGAGCCGCCGGCCTGGACGAGTTTCCGTTTCATGTATGTACTCTATACATACGCAACCGACCTGGTCAACCGCGCGTATAGGATCGACGGGCCTCCTCTCCGGAGGCTGCTGCGGATCTCACGGTCCACGCCCGACCATCATCGATTCTCGAGGGGGAACCTCCGTGCTGCGACGAACCCGCGTCCTCGTCCCGGTCCTCGTCTCCGGCCTCGTCCTGCTGCTGGCCGCCCCGGCGGCCCTCGCCGCGGAGAAGCCGGCCACCGATGCCAAGACCGCCAAGACCGACAAGAAGGATGAGAAGGAGAAGGACGTCTTCTCCGCCGGCACCTTCGCCGGCCTGGCGCTGCGCAACCTCGGCCCCGGCCTCGCCTCCGGCCGCGTCTCCGACCTCGCCGTCCACCCGCAGGACGGCCACACCTGGTACGTCGCCGTCGCCTCCGGCGGCGTGTGGAAGACGACCGACCACGGCATCTCCTGGACGCCGATCTTCGACGACCAGGGCTCGTACTCGATCGGCGTCGTCACCCTCGACCCGAACGACCCGCTGACCGTGTGGGTGGGCACCGGCGAGAACAACAGCCAGCGCAGCGTCGGCTACGGCGACGGCGTCTACCGCTCCCGCGACGGCGGCGCCAGCTGGGAGAACGTCGGCCTCGTGGAGTCCGAGCACGTCGGCCGCATCGCCGTCGACCCGCGCGACTCGAACCGCGTCTTCGTCGCCGCCCAAGGGCCGCTGTGGCGCTCCGGCGGCGACCGCGGCCTCTACCGCACCACCGACGGCGGCAAGACGTGGAAGCGGGTATTGCACGTCTCCGACGACACCGGCGTCACCGACCTGGTGTTCGATCCGCGCGACCCGGACGTCCTCTACGCCGCCGCCTACCAGCGCCGGCGCCACGTGTGGACGCTGATCAACGGCGGCCCGGAGTCCGGCCTGTGGAAGTCGACCGACGGCGGCGACACCTGGCGCGAGCTCGAGAGCGGCCTGCCGAAGGTCGACCTCGGGCGCATCGGGTTGGCCATTTCGCCGGTCGACCCGGACGTCGTCTACGCCATCGTCGAAGCGGCGCAGGGCGAGGGCGGTTTCTTCCGCTCGACCGACCGCGGCGAGAGCTGGGAGAAGCGCAGCGACCACGTGTCGGCCAGCCCGCAGTACTACCAGGAGCTCTTCGCCGACCCGCGCGACCGCGACCGCGTCTACTCGATGAGCACCTTCGGCCAGGTCAGCGAGGACGGCGGCGAGACGTGGAGCCGCGTCGGCTCCGACGCGCGGCACGTCGACGACCACGCGCTGTGGATCGACCCCGCCGACACCGACCACCTGCTGATCGGCTGCGACGGCGGCGTCTACGAGAGCTTCGACCGCGGCACCTCGTGGCGCTTCTTCGACAATCTGCCGGTGACCCAGTTCTACACCGTGTCGGTGGACGACGCCGAGCCGTTCTACAACCTCTACGGCGGCACCCAGGACAACAACACGATCGGCGGCCCGTCGCGCACGGTGAGCGGCCACGGGCTGATGAACCGCGACTTCTTCGTCACCCTCTCCGGCGACGGCTTCAAGAGCCAGGCGGACCCGACCGACCCCGACATCATCTACTCGCAGTACCAGTACGGCGGCCTGGTGCGCTACGACCACAAGAGCGGCGAGATCCTCGACATCCAGCCGCAGCCGGAGCCGGGCGAGCCGCCGCTGCGCTGGAACTGGGCCTCGGCGCTGCTGCTCTCGCCGCACTCGCCGACGCGGCTCTACTTCGGCGCCCAGCGCCTCTACCGCAGCGACGACCGCGGCGACACCTGGCGTTCCGTCTCCGGCGACCTCACCCGCGACATGGACCGCAACGTGCTGCCGGTGATGGGCCGCGTGTGGAGCGTCGACGCGGTGGCCAAGAACGCCTCGACGTCGTTCTACGGCACGATCGTCTCGCTGGCCGAGTCGCCGCTCGTCGAGGGCCTGCTCTACACGGGCAGCGACGACGGCCTGGTGCAGGTGAGCGAGGACGGCGGCAGCGCCTGGCGCGAGATCGACAAGGTGCCCGGCGTGCCGGAGATGAGCTACGTCAGCGACCTGGCGGCGTCGCTCCACGACCCGGACACCGTGTTCGCCGCCTTCGACAACCACAAGCGCGGCGACTTCGAGCCGTACCTCGCGAAGAGCACCGACCGCGGCCGCACCTGGACCTCGATCGCCGGCGACCTGCCGGAGCGCGGCACCGTGTACGCGGTGGTCGAGGACCACGTCGACCCGGACCTGCTGTTCGCCGGCACCGAGTTCGGCCTCTTCTTCACCACCGACGGTGGCGGCCGCTGGCTCGAGCTCACCGGCGGCATGCCGACCATCGCGGTCTACGACCTCGACGTCCAGCGCCGCGAGAGCGACCTCGCGGTGGGCAGCTTCGGCCGCGGCTTCTTCGTCTTCGACGACTACTCGCCGCTGCGCGGCATGGACCGCGCCAAGCTCGAGCAGGAGGCGATCCTGTTCCCGCCGCGGGCGGCGAAGATGTACGTCGAGCGCTTCGAGATGGGCTTCCCCGGCAAGGCCTTCCAGGGCGACGCCTTCTGGTCGGCGCCCAACCCGCCGGCGGGCGCCGTCTTCACCTACTACCTGAAGGAGGAGGTCCAGGACCTCGCCGCCCAGCGCCGCGCGGCGGAGACGAAGTTGCGCGAGGCGGGGAAGGACACGCCCTACCCGGGCTGGGAGGCGCTGCGCGCCGAGGACCGCGAGGACGACCCGCTGGTGCTGCTCACCGTGCGCGACGGCGACGGCGACGTGGTGCGCCGCATCTCCGGCCCGGCGACCGCCGGCTTCCACCGCGTCTCCTGGGACCTGCGCCACCCGGCGCCGGACCCGACCGACCTGTCGCCGCCGGCGCACCGCGCGCCGTGGGAGAGCGCGCCGTTCGGGCCGCTGGCGGTGCCGGGGAGCTACACGGTGGAGCTGGCCAAGCGGGTGCGCGGCGAGACGGTGCCGGTCGCCGGCCCGCTGCCGTTCGAGGCGGTGCCGCTCAACCTCGCCAAGCTGGGGGCCACCGACCGCGAGGCGCTGGCCGAGTTCCAGCGCAAGACGGCGCGGCTGCAGCGCGCCGGCCTCGGCGCCCGCGCCACGCTGGGCGAGGCGGCGGAGCGCCTGCACCATCTGGAGGCTGCGTGGCGGGCGACGCCGCGCGCCGGCGCGGCGCTGCTCGACCGCATCGACGCGCTGCAGGCGCGGCTGGCCGACCTCGCCGTCGAGCTGACCGGCGACGAGACGGTGGCCAACCGCAACGAGCCGACGCTGCCGGGCCTCCTCGACCGCGTGCAGCGCGTCGTCTACGGCAACTGGACGGTGACCTCGGCGCCGACGGCGACCCACCGCCGCGGCTACGAGATCGCCGCCGAGCAGTTCGCCGCCTGGCTGCCGAAGCTGGCGCAGATCGTCGAGTCCGACCTGTCGGCCCTGGAGGCCGACCTCGACGCCGCCGGCGCCCCCTGGACCCCGGGGCGGGTACCGAGCTGGCAGCCGGAGTAGGGATTCATCGAAGAATCGGTGTATATTCCTCTCGTCGAATATTCGGGCGGCCCGTAGCGGGCC
>CAZLBJ010000265.1:0-3456 GCA_964557755.1 uncultured Thermoanaerobaculia bacterium | reverse complement strand
CGGCGAGCCGATCGAGGGCATCCTCGACGAGTACGAGGGCCTCGAGCGCGAGGACGTCCAGGCCTGCCTGCTCTTCGCCAGCCGCTCCCTCGCCAGCACGGACTTCGCGCCTGTCTAGCTCGAATCGGCCTGAGCGCGGTTGCGGCCTTGACCGATCTGGCCCTCACATGAAGGCCGCATCCCGCCGTCCTCGACTTCGAGGAGCTCTGGGCCGGCTCCGTGGAGATCGCCCTTCGCGACACGTTCGTGCGCGTCGCGTCGATTCCGCACCTGATCGAGCTCAAGAAAAGTTCGAAGAGATCCGGCGGCGCAGGGAGGAAGGGAATGGCTGACGAACGTCGAAGCGGCGAGGGCGCCGGCTCCTCGTGGAGGGCCGGCTGGGAGGACCAGGAGGCGAACGCTTTCGAGTCCTCCCTGGCCGCGAGCCCGGTCCAGCGACTCGAATGGCTCGAGGAGGCGATCGCGCTGGCCTGGGCGACGCGCGATCGTTCTCGGCGAGAGCCCGGACCTGGTCGTCGAGGAGGCGGCGGGCGAGGATCTTGACCAGGCCGAGGGGCGTGCTCCACTCCCCGCTAAAACCACGGCTTCCGTTCGACGACGTAGAGCTGATGGAACTCCTCGTCCGACTTCGTCAGGTAGACGACTCCCTCGACGAGAGCGAAGATGCCCATGACGATGTTCGGGATTCCGAGGACGATCCAGGTGACCAGCCACCCTGCGGTGTTGATCAGGAGGAACACCAGGCCCGGCCCGGTGAAACCGAGGTAGAACTTGTGGGCGCCCAGCCACCCCAGGAAGAGCGCCAGCAGGCCCGCGGTCATCCTGTCCTTGGACTCGGCGCCGCCGGCGGCCCCGGATCCCACCAGCGCCTTGTACACAGAGAGCGCATTGCGCCCTTCCGGGTTGAAGTCGACGGCGACGCCACGTGCGGGCGGCGTCGCGCCGTTCCATTCGGAGCCGGCGAACGTGTACCTGGATCCGTCCGCGCCCGTGATGACGCCGGTGTTGCTCTGAACCGAATAGTCGAGGACCTGACCCTTCATCACCAAGACCCTCCTGGGGGTTCGCATCTGTCGACGCCGATAGCCGTCCGGCGACCGGCCTGGTGATGTAGGACTCGAAATGAACGCCGATGTTCAGGCGGAGCCTGCTCCGTCGCTCAGAACCCCAGCCAGCTGTTCTTGCCGGCGTTGCTCCCCAGGCTGCCGCTGGCCGGCTGGTAGGTCACTCCCCGCCGCCGCCCCCTCCCGGCACCGGCGCCTGCCACGATTGGAGCTGCTCGATCTCATCGCGGCCGTGGGCGCCGGCTTCGAGGGTCAACGGGGCGCCGTCGGCCTCGTGGCGCACCGCCAGGTAGGCGACGA
Organism: uncultured Thermoanaerobaculia bacterium; assembly: GCA_964557755.1. Lineage (GTDB taxonomy): Bacteria > Acidobacteriota > Thermoanaerobaculia > Multivoradales > JBCCEF01 > CAZLBJ01. Next base: position 2,092 of record CAZLBJ010000265.1, on the reverse strand, counting down.
CGTCGCCGCGCCACCAGGTGGCGAGGACGAGGGCGTCGGTCCAGAGCGGGAAGGCGTCGTCCTCCACCGAGCCCAGGAACTGCGGCGTGCCCCAGGTCTCGCGCGCCTGGTCCACCACCTCGTGGAAGCGCACCTGCAGGCGGCGGAAGAGGAAGTCGAGGGCGTCGGCCGGGGCGTCCGCCTCCGGCGGCCCCAGGCTCTCCAACACCACCGGCTCGGCTCCGGGCGCCTCCCGGTGGAGGCGTTCGAGGACGGCGGCGGCGTCCTGCGTCGCGTCGGTCATCGCAGAGATGCTATCGCTTCGGCGGCGGCCCCTCCTCCTCGATCAGCATCTCGTCGAGCAGCTCGGCGAGGCGGCGGACCTGGTCGTCGCTGAGCGCGTGGGCGAGGCCCTTGACGACGACGGAGATGCCGCCCATGGCGGTGCGCAGGCCGAGCTTGACCGCCGACTCGGAGACCATCCCCACCCCGAGCCGCCGCGCCGAGCGCACGAAGTAGTAGTCGAGGTTGGCCTGGGTGACGCGCAGGATCAGGTCGGCGCCGCGCGACGCCAGCCGCGACGGCCGCTCCGCGGCCCGCACCTCGGCGGCGAGCTCCTTCATCTCCCGCCCCAGCTCCTCCGGCAGCTCGGCGGCGAAGCGGTAGCGGGTCACGGCGGCGGCGGCCGCCGGAAGTCCACCCGCGTCCGCTCGACCCAGCCGTCGCCGGTGCGTTGCTCGGTGACCACGCGGTAGACGTCGTCCGCGGGGCGCTCGAAGGTGGTGCGCAGCTCGAGCTCGCGGGCGCCGCCGCGGTACTCCTCGTCGAAGCGCCAGGCGCCGTCCTGCCGCCGTACCGTGCCCTCGCTGACGCCGCCCAGGGTGTTGAAGTACCAGAAGCGCAGCACGCCTTCGGCCTCGTCCCAGCCGTAGAAGGTCTCGCCGGCGTAGTGGCCGCCGGGGCTGGTGACCTCGTGGCGGTCGCGCAGGAAGGCGCCGCCGAGGGCCCATTCCCAGCAGTGGACGTCGCGCGCCTCGGTGCCCGGGAAGGTGCCGGCCCAGCAGGCGCCGGCGAGGTCGGCGACCGGTGCGAAGCGCTCGGCGGCGCCGGCCGGCGGTGCCTCGGCGAGGGCGTCCGCCTCCCCGGAGCCGTCCCCCTCCGCCGGCGGCGTGGCCAGGTGGCGGGTGAGGAAGGCGAGCATGCGCTCGCGGGCGTCGAGCTGGGCCTCGCGGTTGCCCTCCTCGGTGCCGCCGAGGCGGTCGGCGACGCCGTCGCGGATGCTGGAGATGCCGTGGCCCGCGCCGGGGTATGCGACGTGGACGACCTCGTGCGCGAAGCCGTGCCGCTCGAGGCGCTCGACCACCGCCGCGCTCATCGCCGCCGACGGCCACAGCGTGTCGGCCTCGCCGCTGAGCAGGAGGATCGGGCCCTGGATCTGCTCCACCGGGATGGCCGCCGCCGCGGCCGCCTCCTCTTCGAGGCTCGCCGCGTAGAGCTCCGCGAGGTTCGAGAATTCGACCCGGGCGTAGGGCACGAACGGCAGCGGCTCGCCGCCGTGGCTCCACGACGAGGTGCGCGGCCAGCCGTCGGCGATGCTCTGGAAGACGTGCGAGCTGGGAACGAAGGCGACGACGGCGCGGAGCCGCGGCAGGCGCGAAGCCAGCAGCAGCGCCGCCTCGCCGCCCTTCGACACGCCCACCACGCCGAGGCGCCCGGCGTCGACGGCGGGGTCGGCGACGAGCGCGGCGAGCGCCTTCTCGAAGTACTCGAGCGGGATCAGCTCGAGCCCGGCCGGCAGACCCTCCATGCCGAAGTAGGCCAGCGCCAGCGCCGCGAAGCCGTGCTCGGCGAGGACGGCCGCGGTGTCCTCCTGCCAGCCGATGCCGCCGCCGGAGCCGCCGAGGACGAGCACCCCCGGGTGGGGACCCTCCCCCGCGGGCAGGTACAGCTTCGCCACCAGCCCCTCGGCCTCGACCGGCCGCACCTCCTGCGCCCCCGCCGCGCCCGGCACGGCGAGCAGGAGGACGAGCAAGACGGCGACGGCGGCCACGCGGGCGAACGGCCGGCGGCGGGACGGCGGGAACACCGAGGAGCACTGCATGGGCACCTCCTG
>CAZLBJ010000264.1:0-5089 GCA_964557755.1 uncultured Thermoanaerobaculia bacterium | reverse complement strand
GGGTGCGCGCGCTGGGGGGCCCCCGCAACGGGGGCCCGGCGGGGCGCGTAGGCCCCCGCCCGGCCCGGCGGGTTTACGGCATCGACTCTACCGCCTACTGCACACCCGGCACGCGCAGGGTGTTGAGGAAGGCGATCAGGTCGCTCTGGTCGCTGGCGCTCAGCGCGATGAAGTTGTCGCGCGCCGTCTGCGCCTCGCCGCCGTGCCTCTCGATGGCCTCGAACAGCGTCGTGGCGCGGCCGTCGTGCAGGTACGGCGCGGTGTCGGCGATGCCCCACAGGCGGGCGGTGACGAACATCTCGTTGGCGACCGCCTTGCCGGCGATCTCGAAGCTCTCCGCCAGGCGCGGGCCCATGTCGTGGCGCTTGAGGTCGGAGTACAGCGGCACCACGACGCCCTGGCCGCTCTTCTTGAAACCGACCTTCTTGAGGTCGACGAGGCCGTAGACGTTGGCCGACGGGTCGGTCGGCACCTCCGGGTGGGCCAGCGGCAGGTGCTGCGAGCTCGTGGTCAGCGACGGGCGGTGGCAGTAGGCGCAGCCGAGGTTGGTGAACAGCGCCCCGCCGTTGATCGCCGCGCCGTTCACCGGTCCCTGCTTCGGCGGCGGATTGGTGACGCCGAAGAAGTGCAGCGCGCTCATCTCGGCTTCGGTGATCTCGTCGACGTGGCCGTCGCCGTCCTCGTCGACGTTGCCGCCGACCACCTCCACCGGCTGGATGCCGAAGTGGAACTGCATGGCGCCGCGGTCGAAGTCGCGGACGCTGAAGTTCTCGCCCTTGCGGCCGAACGGGGCGACCACCAGGTTGGCCGCCGGGTTGTCCTCGTCGACCTCGATCGGGCCGATGCCCTCGAGATCGAGCTCGACCTCCTGGAAGCCGACGTTGGTGACGTAGCCGAAGTCGACGCCCTTGGAGGTGAGCTGCAGCACCGTGCCCGGGGTGGCGACCAGCGCCTGGGCGAGGATCGCCTGCAGGTCGGCGGTCATCTCCTTGGCCAGCAGCTCGACGCCACCGGCACCGAAGAGGAACGGCGGGTTGGCGAAGCGGCCGTTGAAGTCGGCGACGCCGTCGGGCAGCAGCGGCAGGTCCGGGGTGTGGCCGGCGACGTAGCCTACGCGGTCGTCGAACGAGTCGGCGACGTCGATCATGGTGGGCAGGATGATCGCCTGCTGCACGATGCCGCCGACGCCGGCGATGCCCAGGGTGGGCGGCTTGGTGGCGTGGCTGACGATGACGTGGCACTCGTTGCAGCTCTGCGCGTCGAGGCCGTTGATGCGCAGGAAGTGCGTGTCGTCCGTCTGCAGGCCCGGCCGGTGGCCGAACTCGAACGACGGGAACTCACCCGGATCGAACGGCCCGTCGCCGAGCCCGTCGAGGGTGTTGAACGGCGTGGTGAAGACGAGCTGGCCGAGCTCGCGCAGCTCGTCGAAGCCGAGCAGCTCGACCTCGGCCTGGGTGAGATCCGCGGTCGCGCCGTGACCGGGCTCCTCCTGCGCCATGGCCGGGACGGCGAGCGCCAGGCAGGCCACCACAGCGACGAACAGCAGTACGGACAAGGGATTCCCTCGAGTCATGCACCTCTCCTCTCGACCTAGGCCGCGCGAACCTCCGGCAGCCACTCGGTTGTTGGGTGAAACCGGGTCAGTGTACCCGACGCAGGAGCTGCGAGGCGCATCGGCGCGGAGGGCGGTGCCGGCCATGCCGGCGCGATGCGAAAACGACGTTCCGGCCCAGCCGGAACCCGATCGCAACGCCACCTCTCCGCAGCCAAAGAAGCCTCCTCCCAGCAGGCACGTCCTTCACGGAACAGTTTCTACTCGTCCTTGTGCTGGGAGGAGGCGGAGGCGGGACACTTTCGTGATACTTACCTGCCTACCCGTTCCGGTGGCAGGCGGCGCAGCCGCTGGCCAGCACCGCGGTCGGCGGGTCGTTGGCCTCGTCGCCGTCGGCGAAACGGCGCGCGTGGTCGTCGAAGGACGCCAGCCGCTCGTCCACGAGCTCCCGGTACGGCCAGGAGGCGAAGCCCGGCACGCTGCGCACCTCGTCGAGCAGCAGGCGCGCCCGCTGCGGCTCCCCCGCCTTGAGCTCGTAGTCGGCGAAGAACGACAGATACCCCTCCACCGCGTGCGGCCAACGGGGGGCGTTGTTGCAGGTGGCGTCGCCCTCGGCGCAGCCGCTCTCCTGGACGGCGCGCAGCGCCTCGATGCCGAGGGTGAAGAGCTGCGAGTCCCGCGGGCTCTGATAGCCGATCATGGCGACGGTGAAGCTGTTGAACGCCGGATCGGCCTCGTAGGCCCGCATCAGCTCTCCCACCAGCTCCGCCTGGCGCGCCTCACTGGCAGTGGAGCTGACGCGCTCGATCGAGGCGAGGGCGAGCTGGGTGGGGACCAGGAACGAGGCGATGCGGTCGTCCTCGGGCGCCAGGCGGCCGGCGCTCAGCAGGAAGCGCTCGGCCAGCATCAGGTGGGCGATGGCCTGCGGGTCGCTCCCCTGGCCCATGGCGGCGAGGCGCAGGTAGTGGGTGCCCAGCAGCAGGCTGGTGCGCGGGTCGCCGGGCGCCGCGGCGTAGGCGCCGAGCAGCGGCGGCAGTACCTCCTCGGCCGGCAGGGCGCCGTGCACCAGCGAGCCGAAGAACGCCTCCTCGGCGGCGACGGCCGCCGGGTGGCGCTCGGCGGCCGCGGGGGCGGCCGTGTAGTCGGCGGGATCCATGACGGCGGCGGGCACGGTGGCGGCGATCGCGGCCAGGACCGCCACCAGCGCGGCCCAGCGTAGGACGCAGAAGAAGAAGCGGGGGAATCGGATCGGCAGGAACATCGTCGGTCTCCTGGCGGTCCGCGGCGGCGCGGCCTCGATTGGCCGGGGCGCTGCGAGGACCGAGGTGAGGCTGACAGGGCGGGGCCGGGCGGCGCATGTGCCGGCGGGGGGATTCCGCGACCGTGACTTTCGGCACGGGCGGCGTGCAGGCCGGCGGACCTATACTCCTCCCACCATGCCCCCTTCTCCGCCCACCGCCGGGGAGGGTCGCCCGAAGGACGACGGCGGCGCCCTCGGCTCGATGCGCTGGGTGGCGCTGCTGACCTGCTTCGCGGCGGCGGTGCCGATCCTGCTGCGCATGGCCGAGGAGCCGGCGTTGCTGGAGCGGCCCCGCTACGTCCTCTGGCTCGTCGCCTTCGCAGCCTTCGTGGGCATGTTCTGGGTGCCGGCGACGCGGCGCTCCCGCTCGTGCGACGGTCGCCGCACGCTCGCCTGGCTCGCGGTGCACACCATCCTGGGCCTGGCGCTCCTCTACCTGGTGCCGAACGGGCTCTACGGCGTCTACATGGTGATCGTCGCCGCCAGCGCCGGCGAGGTGCTGGCGCTGCGCCCGGCGTTCCTGTGGGTGGGGGCGCAGACGGTGGCGGCCTTCCCGCCGTTCCTGCGGCTCGGGAGCTGGGACGAAGCGCTGGTCATCGCCGCCGCCTTCGGCGGCTTCCAGCTCTTCGCCGCCTACTCCACCCACGTCGCCGAGCAGGAGCGCCAGGGACGCGAGACGCTCACCGCGGTCAACGCCGAGCTCACCGCCACCCGCGAGCGGCTGGCCGAGACGACGCGCGCCGCCGAGCGCCTGCGCATCGCCCGCGACCTCCACGACGTCATGGGCCACCACCTGACGGCGCTGTCGCTGCAGCTCGAGGCGGCGCGGCACGCCGGGGCGGCCGAGGCGGCCGGCCACGTCGAAACGGCGCGGCAGGTGGCGGCGACGCTGCTCGGCGAGGTGCGGCAAGTGGTGAGCCGGCTGCGCGAGGACGGTCCAGGAGGTGCGGGCGACGCGTCCGGAGGCGGTTTCGCGGTCGCCGGCGCGAACGGCGGCGGCGAGGAGGGTGTGGCGGCCGCTGCCGGCGCCGGACCGGCGGACGGTGACGCGTCCCGGCTCGACCTCGCGGTCCTCCTGGCTCCGGTCGGGCGGAGCATCGCACGGCCCCACGTCCACCTCGAGGTGCCCGAGGAGCTGCGCCGGCCGGTAGCGCCCGAGCAGGCCGGCGCGCTGCTGCGCTGCGCCCAGGAGGCGGTGACCAACGCCGCGCGCCACTCCGGGGCCGACAACCTGTGGATCGCGCTGGCGCGGCGCGACGGCGGCGTCGAGCTGGTGGCGCGGGACGACGGCGCCGGGGCCGGTGCGCAGGCGCTGGAGGGCGGCCACGGCCTGCTCGGCATGCGCGAGCGGCTGGAGCGGCTGGGCGGGAGGTTGCAGGTCGACACCCGGCCGGGCGACGGCTTCGAGCTGCGCGCGTGGCTGCCGGTGCGGGAGCGGGCGTGACCGCCGATGCCGCGGCCGGCACCGTCCGCATCGCCCTCGTCGACGACCAGACGCTGGTACGCCAGGGGCTGCGGAGCCTGCTGGACATGGTCGCGGACTTCCAGGTGGTGGCGGAAGCGGACGGCGGGCTGGCGGCCCTGGACCAGATCCCGGCGGCGGCGCCCGACGTCGTCCTCCTCGACCTGCGCATGCCCGACCTCGACGGGCTGGAGGTGCTGCGCCGGCTGAGCGACGCCGGCGTCCTGCCGCCGACCCTGATCCTCACCACCTTCGACGAGGACGCTCTGCTGCTCGAGGCGATCCGCCGCGGCGCCCGCGGCTTCCTGCTCAAGGACGTCACCCTCGAGCGCCTCGCCGCCGCCATCCGCACGGTGGCGGCGGGCGGCATCCTGATCCAGCCGGCGCTGACCGAGCGCATCCTCAAGGCCGCCCTCGCCGCCGGCCACGACTTCGAGGCCCTCGACCCGCCCGACCCCCTCACCGACCGCGAGGTCGACGTCCTCCGCCTGATGACCGGCGGCTACAGCAACCGCGAGATCGCCGACACCCTCCACGTCGCCGAGGGCACGGTGAAGAACCACATCTCCAACATCCTGTCGAAGCTCGGGGTCAGGGATCGGACCCGGGCGGTGTTGAGGGGGCTGGAGATGGGGTTGGTGTGATCAGTTGCCGTCGCGATACGACCGGCCGTCGGTCTCGACCCCCTGGACCTCGCCGAGCCCGAAGTCAAGTTCGACCATCGTCTTGGAAGTGTCGACACCGAAGAGCTGGATCAGGTCCGCATCATCGCTCG
>CAZLBJ010000263.1:0-8250 GCA_964557755.1 uncultured Thermoanaerobaculia bacterium | reverse complement strand
ACCGCACCGGTGGAATCCGGAAGCTCTCCGGCGTTGACCATGACACCGATCTTCAGGCCCTCCGGAAGATCGAGCACCTCGAGAAGACGATCCGTGGTGTAGGCCATCGCACCACGGAACTCCGACTGGTCCAACGACCTGAAACCCAGCTCGACATAGTCGACCCCCAATGCCTGCATCGAGCCAAGATACTCTTTGATCATGTCACTGCTGAAATCCCAACGGTTGTGATAGCCTCCGTCGCGCAGCGTGCAGTCGAGAAGTTTGATGCTCATCGTTACGTTACGTCCCGGTGTCGGTAGTCTTCGTGAAAGGGGTCTTGCCAGCGTGAGTGCCGTTGGCAGTATAGTCGCGGACTCCGACGCCGTCACCCAGGCCGGATGACCGCCCGGCAGCGCGACAGGCGCCCGCTCGAGCGCGCCGCCGCCTTGAACGCTCCGGCGGAAGCGGCCATCGTCGTCATGCCGCGGGCTTCGACCGCCTGGCCGACGGCGCAGGCGCTTTGGATCACTGCCCGTGGCTGGGCCGAGGCGGCGCTAGCGCACTTCGGCGCCGCCTGGATCGTGACCCCGGACGGCACCTGGCGGCCGGAAGAAATTCCTCGGCTGCCGGCCGCAGCACGGAGCCGCGGGCGGACACTACCCGTCCCCGGAGTCGTCCGCACCGCCGTCAAGGACCTGCGCCTGTGGCACCGCCAGTCGGCCTTTACGGTGGATGCCGACGGTCCGTGGTCGCAGTACGTCCTAAGCTTGGTGTGGGAGCACCACGACCTCTTCAACTCGGCCGGCCGGCAGCTCGCGACCGCGATGGGGGCGCCCCTGGTGCGCTACGTCCACGCTCCCCAGGTATGGGAGGCGCGGCGCTGGGGGGTGCGCCGTCCGCTGTGGGGCCGATCGCTCGAACGTATCGAGCTTCGGCACCTGGAGGAGGCTGACGTGGTCGCCTGCGTCTCCACCGCAGTGCGCGATCGGCTGCTGGGGATGGGCGTCAAGCCCGATCGGGTGGTACTCGCCCCGATGGCCGTCGACACCGATGTCTTCTCGCCCCACGGGGAGTCGACCCGCAGTGCGCTCGGCATCGCCGACGACGCGGTCGTCGTGGGCTGGTGCGGCAGCTTCCGAGGCTTTCACGGTCTCGACCGCCTGGTCCAGGCGTTCGCCGCTGCACAGCGCCAGCGCCCAGCCCTCCACCTCCTGCTGGTCGGCGATGGCCCGATGCGAGATATCGTGGCGGGGGCAGTGCGGGAGGCCGATCTCGCGGCACAGGTGACCTTCTCGGGTGCGGTGGCGCACGCCGCGATGCCGGGCCACCTGCGGATGATGGACATCGCGGTGGTCTCCTCCGATGCCCGCGGCGAGTTCCACTACTCGCCCCTCAAGCTGCGCGAGTACGCCGCCTGCGGTCTGCCGGTGGTGGCCCCTGCCGAGGGTGAGCTCGTCGAGCTTGCCGGGGCGCCGTTCCTCTCCCTCCACCCTCCCGGCGACACCGACGCCCTCAGCGCCGCGTTCGTAAGCCTCGCGGACGACGCCGCCGGCCGCCGGGCAAGGGGCGAGGCGGCCCGCGCCCACGCCGTCCTTCACTGGACCTGGAGCGCCCAGCTCAGGCGCGTTCTGGAGCACTGCACATGAGGATCCTCCAGGTCGCCCAGAAGCCGCAACGGCGGGGAGCCGAGGTCTTTGCATGGCAGCTCGGCACCTGGCTCACTACCGCCGGCCACGAGGTTCGCCACGCCTATCTCTACCGCTACGAAGGCGGCTCTCCGCTGCCCCTGGCCGTCGGCGACACGGCGCTCGACCGCGACCAGGACACGCCGCTCGAGCACCTGCCGTTCGGGAACCCGCTGCTCCTCGCCGAGCTCCACCGCATGGTCCGCCGCTGGCGGCCCGACGTCGTGCAGGCCAACGGCGGCCGCTCGGTGAAGTACGCGGCTCTCCTCACCCTGCTGGCGCCGCGGCGGCGCTGGAAGCTGGTCTACCGCAACATCGACAGCCCGGTCTTCTGGGTGCGCGGCGCGGCGCGCAAGCTCTACTTCCAGAAGCTGGTGATGCCGCGGGTCGACGGCGTCGTCGGCGTCAGCCGGCGGACCTTCGACGAGGTGTACGACTTTTACGACCTCGACGTGCCGGGCGAGCTGATCCCCAACGGCATCGACCTGGCGCCGCTCGAACGGCCGCCGGACCGGCAGGCGGTGCGCCACCGGCTCGGCGTGCCGGCGTCCAGGGTGGTGCTGCTCTTCTTCGGCGCCCTCACGGCGCAGAAGCGGCCGGACCGCTTCGTGCGCCTCCTCGGCCGCCTGCGCGGTGCCGGAGCGGACGTCGAGGGCTGGGTGCTCGGCGACGGCGAGGCGCGCCCGGCGACCGAGGCGCTGGCCCGCGAGCACGGCGTGGTCGGCGCGCTGCGCTTCCTCGGCTACCAGCCCGACGTAGCCGGCTACGTGGCGGCGGCGGACCTCCTCGTCTCGACCAGCGACACCGAGGGCATCCCGGCGGCGGTGCTGGAGGCGTCCTACCTCGGGCTGCCGGTGGCGGGGTTCGCCGTCGGCGGCATGGCGGAGTGCGTGCGCCACGGCGAGACCGGCCTGCTCGCCGCCGCCGGCGACGAGGACGAGCTGTTTAGCGTCGTCCGACGGCTGGCCGAGGACGGCGAGGAGCGCCGCGCCCTGGGCGGCAGCGGCCGCCGCTTCGTCGCCGGCAGCTTCTCCATGGAGGCCGTCGGCCGCCGCTATGAAGCGTTCTACCAGCGCCTGCTGCGCGACGGCGGCTGACGTGCACGTCCTCCACCTGATCAAGAGCCTGGGCCTCGGCGGCGCCGAGAACCTGCTGCTGGCGGCGGCGCGCCACGACTCGCATCGCGGCGTGCGCTACAGCTTCGGCTACTTCCTGCCGTGGAAGGACGCATTGGTCGCGCCGCTGCGCGACGCCGGCGCCGAGGTGACTTGCTTCGCCGCGCGCTCGTCGGCCGGCGTGCTGGCGCGCAGCACGGCGGTGGCGCGCCACCTGCGGCGCCACCGCGTCGACCTCGTCCACGCCCACCTGCCGATCGCCGGCGTCGCGGCGCGGCTGGCGGGCGCCCTGGCGCGGGTGCCGGTGGTCTACACCGAGCACAACGTCCTGGATCGCTACCACCGCCTGACGCGCCTCGCCAACCTGGCGACGTGGCGGCTGCAGCGGCAGGTGGTGGCGGTCTCCGCCGAGGTGGCCGCGTCGATCGCGCGGCACACCGCGGCGCCGGTCCCCGTGCAGGTGGTGGCCAACGGCGTGCCGGTCGACCATCTGCGCTTCGACCCGCGGGGCGCCGCCGACGTGCGCCGCCGGCTCGGCATTCCGGAGGGCGCGCCGGTCGTCGGCCAGGTGGCGGTGTTCCGCCGCCAGAAGCGCCTCGACCTGTGGCTGCGGGCGGCGCAGGCGATCCGCCGCGGTGTCCCCGAGGCCCATTTCCTGCTGGTCGGCGACGGTCCGCTGCGCGCCGAGGTCGAGGCGGAGGCGGCGGCGCTCGGCCTGGCGGAGGTGGTCCACCTGCCGGGCCTGCAGCCGGAGGTGGGGCCGTACCTGTCGGCCATGGACCTGCTGATGATCTCCTCCGACTTCGAGGGCCTGCCGCTGGTCCTGCTCGAGGCGATGGCCTTCGAGCGCCCGGTGGTGGGCACCGCCGTCGGCGGCGTCCCCGAGGCGGTGGCCGACGGCGAGACAGGGGTGCTGGTTGCGCCGGGCGACCCGGAGGCGCTGGCCGCCGCCGCCGCCGCCCTGCTGCGCCAGCCGCTGCGGCGCCGGGCGATGGGTGAGGCCGGGCGCCGGCGCGTGGCGGCGGCCTTCGGCACCGCCCGCATGCAGGAGGAGCTCGAGGACCTCTACGATAGAGTCCTCGGCGGTGCTGCAGCCCGATGACTGGACGATCCGCCATGCCCGCGACGAGGACGTCGACGAGGTGGTGGCGCTGCTGCGCACCTGTCTCGGCGAGGGCGGCGTTCCGCGCAGCGCCGCCTTCTGGCGCTGGAAGCATCAGCAGAGCCCGTTCGGCCCGTCGCCGGTCCACGTCGCCACCGCCGGCGGCCGCATCGTCGGCGTCCGGGCCTTCCTGCGCTGGCGCTGGCACCACGGCGACCGCGAGCTGACCGCCGTGCGTGCCGTGGACACGGCGACCCATCCCGACTGGCAGGGGCGCGGCATCTTCTCCCGCCTGACGCGCGGGCTGGCGGCGGAGATGGCCGAGGAGGGCGTCGCCTTCGTCTTCAACACGCCGAACCGCAAGAGCGGGGCCGGCTACCGCAAGCTGGGATGGCGCCCGGCGGGACGCCTGCCGGTCTACGGCAGGCCGCTCGCCGGCCGCACCGCGCGGCGCCGGGAGGACATCGCCGCCGAGCCCGCCGAGACCGGCCTCCGCCCGGTCGCCGAGCTGCTCGAGCGGCCCGGCACGGAGGGTTTCCTCGCCGCGCTCGACCGCCGGCGGCAGGCCGACCCGCGCCTGCGCACGGTTGCCAGCCTCCCTTACCTGCGCTGGCGCTACGCCGAGGTGCCGGGCGTCGACTACCGGGCCGCCTGGGCCGGGCAGGGCGACGACGCCGCGGTGGTGGTGGTCCGCCTGCGCCGGCGCCGCGGCCTGCTGGAGGCGTCGGTGAGCGAGGTCCTGGCCGGCACGCAGGCCGGCGTCGACGCCGCGGCGCGGCTGCTGCGCGAGCTGCGCGCCGCGACCGGCGCGCGCTACGCCCTCGCCGTCGCCTCGCCGGGGACCCCCGAGCACGCGGCGCTGCGGCGCGGCGGCTTCGTGCGCCTTCCCGGCGCCGGGCCGCGTCTCGTCGTGCGCCGCCTGCGGCCCGCCCCGGCCCTGCCGGACCTCCACCGCCTGGGCGCCTGGCGCCTGTCCACCGGCTCCTTCGAGCTGTTCTGAACGCGCCGCGCCATGAGCTACAACTTCCTCGGGCTCCTGGTCGTCGCCGCGGCCACGCTCGCCGTCGCCTACGGGTTCGCGCAGAGCTCCCGCATGCCCTTCCCGCCGCGGCTCTTCCTCGCCGCCGTCCTGCTGCGCATCGTCGGCAGCACGGTGCGCTTCGACATGATCCGCGTGTTCTACGGCAGCCTGGCGGACGCGCAGCGCTACTTCAACACCGGCCGTGAGCTTGCCGAGCTCTTCTGGCGCCTCGACCCCTGGGTGTTCAGCTACGAATTCTGGTTCGGCCCTGGACGGTGGTGGGGCACGGCGTTCCTGGAGAGGCTGACCGGTATCGTCATCAGCCTCATCGGCCCGTCGATGCGCGGCACCTATCTGGTGTTCTCGCTGCTCTCTTTCGCCGGGCTCTACCTCATCGCCCTCGCCGTCTACCGGCGTCGGCCGGGAGCGGGTGCCGTCCGTTTCGCGGCCTGGATCTGGCTCTGGCCGTCGCTCTGGTTCTGGCCCTCCAGCATCGGCAAAGAGGCGGTCACCATACTCGCCATCGGTCTCGTCTTCTACGGCTACGCCGGCCGTCGTCAGGCCATTCAGTGGATCCCCTACCTCGGCGGACTCGGTCTCGCCTTCGCCCTTCGTCCCCACGTCGGAGGTGCACTGGCGCTCGCCACGGTCGTGGCCTACTGGTTCCAGTCCTGGTCCCGGCCCGGACCGCGACGGCTCGTCGAAGCCCTGGTGGCGGCCTTGCTCGCCTTTTTCGTCCTGTCTGCGATGGCGGAGCAGTTCGGTCTCGTGGATGTGGACCTCGAAGGGGTTCAGGAGTTCGTCACCTACCGCACGGGGCAGACACTCGAGGGCGGCAGCGCCGTCGGTCAGGGGCCGAGCGGGCTGACCGCCATCCCCATGGCCTTCGTCAACATCTGGATGCGCCCCTTCCCCTGGGACGTCCACAACCTGATGGCTGCCTTCTCCGCCATCGAGATCCTGTTCCTCTGGCTCTTCGCCGCCACGCACTACAGGGTGGTGATACAGGCTCTGAAGCACTGGCGGCACGACCGGCTGCTCGCCTTCTCGCTGCCGTTTCTCGCCGGCTACACGCTGATGATCGGCCTCACCTTCGCCAACCTGGGCATCATCGCCCGCCAGCGCACGCCGCTGTTCCCCTTCGTCTTCATGCTGCTCACCGCCGCCGGCGCCTACGCCGGCAAGCGCTACTGGCGCGAGGCGCCGCCCAGGCGGCAGACGGCGGCGCGGGCGCGGCCGGCGCCGCGGCGGGACACGGATGCCGCGGCTCTCGCCGGCGGCGCGGGCCGGCCGGCGCCGTGAGGCTGCGGGCGCTCGCGCCGCTGCAGCGCCTGGTGCCGCGCGGCCGCGGCGTCCAGGTCCTCGCCTACCACCTGGTGGGCGCCGGCACCGGCGTGCCGGTCGACGTGCCGGCGGCGAACTTCCAGCGCCACATGGAGGAGCTGGCGCGCCGCGGCACGGCGGTCCCTCTCGACGCCGCCCTCGACCTGCTGCGCACGGACGGCCCGTCGCCGCCGGCGGTGGTGCTCACGTTCGACGACGCCTACCGCAACTTCGCCACCCACGCCTGGCCCGTGCTGCGCGACCTCGGCCTGCCGGCGACGCTGTACGTCCCCACCGCCTTCGTCGAGCATGGCAACGCGGTGCCGATGCCCGCCGCCGCCGGCCTGCCGCCGGCCTCGTGGGACGAGCTGGCCGCGATGAGGGAAGAAGGGCTGACGCTCGGCTCGCACAGCCACGCCCACCGCGAGCTGCCGTCGCTGACCGACGACGAGATCGCGGCCGACCTGGAGCGCGCGCGCGAGCTGCTCCGCGAGCGCACCGGCGGCGACGGCGCCCACTTCTGTTACCCGCGAGCGCTGGCCTCGCGGCGCTGCGAGCGGGTGGTGGCGCGCTTCCACCGTAGCGCCGCCGTCGCCGGCGGCACCGTCAACCGCCGCGGCGCCGACCCGCTGCGCCTGCGCCGCGTGCCGGTGCGCCGGGAGATGGGCGGCGACCTCTCCTACGTGCTCGATTCCGCGGTATGGCTCGACGAATGGCTGGCCTGCCGCGCCCGCGGCGTCCGCGCCCGCTGGCGGCGCTGGCGGCGGCGGAGCTGACACGATGACGGCCGACGCCATGCCCCGCCCTCCCCGCCTCGCCTTCCTCACCACTCACGGCATGACTCTGCGCATCCTCGCCCACGGCCAGCTCGCGCACCTGCGGCGCCAGGGCTTCGAGGTGGTGGCGATGACGGCGCCGGGGCCGGACCTCGAGACGGTGGCGGCGCGCGAGGGGGTGGCGACGGCCGCGGTGCCGGGGCTGGCGCGCGAGATCGCGCCGGCCGCCGACCTCGCCGCCCTCTTTCGCCTGCGCCGCCTGTTCCGCCGCCTCGCTCCCGACCTGGTGGTCGCCGGCACGCCGAAGGCCGGCCTGCTGGGCACGCTGGCGGCGCGCTGGGCCGGCGTGCCGCGCTGCGTCTACGTGTTGCGCGGCCTGCGCCTGGAGACCGCCGCCGGCGCCCGCCGCGCCGTCCTCGCCGTCGGCGAGCGCACCGCCATGCGCACAGCCCACCGCGTGCTGTGCGTCAGCTCCAGCCTGCTCCGCCGCGCCGTCGCGCTGGGGCTGGTGCGGCCCGAGAAGATCACCGTCCCCGGCGACGGCTCGTCGAACGGCGTCGACGTCGAGCGCTTCCGCCCCCCCTCGCCCGCGGAGCGGGACGCCGCCCGCCGCGCCTTCGGGCTGCCGGCGGAGGCCCGCGTCGTCGGCTTCGTCGGCCGCTTCACCCGCGACAAGGGGATCGAGGATCTGGCGGCAGCGTGGTCGGACCGGCTGCGCGCCGAGCTGCCGGACCTCCACCTGCTGCTGGCCGGCGGCTGGGAGGCGGGCGACCCGGTGGCCGGCGGCGTGCGCGCGCGCCTCGAGGGCGACCCGCGGGTGGCCTTCGCCGGCTTCGTGGCCGACGCCGCGCCCGCCTACCGGGCGATGGACGTCCTCGCCCTCCCCTCGTACCGCGAGGGATTCCCGAACGCACCGCTGGAGGCGGCGGCGAGCGGCCTGCCGGTGGTGGGCTTCGCCGCTACCGGCACCGTGGACGCGGTGGCCGACGGCGACACCGGGCTGCTGGTCGCCCCCGGCGACCAGGCCGCCCTCGGCGCGGCGCTGCACCGCTACCTGGCCGACGCCGAGCTGCGCCGCCGCCACGGCGAGGCCGGCCGGCGCCGGGCGGTGGAGCGCTTCCGCAGCGACCGCGTGTGGCAGGCGTGGGCCGACGCCTACGCCGCCGAGCTCGCCGCCGCCGGCCTGCCGGCGCCGCGGCCGGGCGCGCTCGACACCGCGGAGGGGCGATGACCGCCGCGCCTCCCC
>CAZLBJ010000262.1:0-3393 GCA_964557755.1 uncultured Thermoanaerobaculia bacterium | reverse complement strand
GCGAGGGAGGCTGCGTCCACGTCGACGCGCAGCAGGTGGGGGACGTCCTCGAGGCGCACCGGCACCAGCACGCCGATGCGCCCCGGCACCTCGGGACCCGGACCGGCGGCGAGGCCCGCCTCGGCACGCTCGACCAGGTCGGCGGTGACGGCGGGCGTGACGGCGTCGCCGGCCGCCTCGCCGGCGAAGGGAGCCAGCGGGTCGCCCGCCGGCTCCTCGCCGCTCGCCGCCACGCGCGTGCCGGAGACGGCCACCAGCATGGCGGCGACCACCGCCGGCGAGCGGCGCCGCACCAGCGACAACTCGGCGGCGGGGCTGGCGCCGGCCGCCAGCTCCTCGGCTGCCTGGCGGGCGATGCGCAGCGCCTCGGCCCGCCGCTCGTCGATCAAACCTTCGACCGCGCCGCGGTAGGAGAGCAGGGTGAAGGTCACCAGGGCGAGCAGCAACAGCAGCGAGGCCGGCACCAGGATCGCCACCTCGCGGCGCAAGCCTACCGGGCCGGCGGGGCCGGGAGAGAAAGGGCGGCGGCTCACAGCAGCCTCAGGTAGGCCGCCGCCAGCTCCGGCCCCCAGAACAGCGCCACCACGGCGCCGGCGGCGAGGAAGGTGCCGAAGGGCAGGCGGGTCTTCATGCCGCCGCGGCGGGCGGTGATCAGGGCGAGGCCGACCAGGGCGCCGGCGAGGGAAGCGAAGAAGAGGGTGACCAGCACCCCCTGCCAGCCGAGGAAGGCGCCGACCATGGCGAGCATCTTGACGTCGCCCAGCCCCATGCCCTCCTCGCCGCGCCACAGCAGCCAGGCGCCCCACAGGGCGAGCAGGATGCCGGCGCCGAGGGCGGCGCCGACCAGGGCCGGCACCAGGCCCGCCCAGTCGAGCCACGGCTGCAGCGCCAGGCCGACGGCGATCCCCGGCAGGGTCAGGCGGTCGGGCAGGATGAAGTGCTCGACGTCGATCAGCGCCAGGGCGATGAGCAGCGAGCCGAACAGCGCCGCCGCCGCCGCTTCCAGGCTCGGCCCGAAGCGCTCGATACAACCCACGAAGAGGGCGGCGGTCATCGCCTCGACCAGCGGGTAGCGCCAGGCGATCAGGGCCCCGCAGGCGCGGCAGCGGCCGCGTAGCAGCAGCCACGAGAGCACCGGCAGGTTGTCGCGGGCGCGGATCGGCGCGTCGCAGGCCGGGCAGCGCGAGCGCGGCAGCACCGTCGAGATCCCCCGCGGCAGGCGGTGGATCACCACGTTGAGGTAGCTGCCGACGATGAGCCCGAACAGCGCGGCGTAGACGTCGAGGAGGATGCGCAGCAGCACTGGCCCGGATTGTACGAGGTTCGGCCGCTCAGGCGACCGCGGCGGCGCGGCGGCGGCGGGCGGCGGCCAGCGCGGCGGCGGTGGCGAGGAGGACCAGGAACGTGCCGGTGACGGCGGCGCCGGCCACCACCCACGGGTCGCGGTAGGCGAGCACCAGCTCTCCCTCGCCGGCCGGCAGCACCACGCCGAGCTGGCCGAGACCGGTGGCATGGACGGCGAGCGGCCGGCCGTCGACCGCCGCCCGCCAGCCCTCGTCGTAGGTGACGGCGGCGACCAGGAAGAGCGGCCGCGCCGCGGCGTAGCGCAGCACCAGGTCGCCGCCCGCCTCGCGCGCCTGCCAGCGGCGCGGCGGCGGCGCGGCGCCCGAGGGTACGTCCGGCGGCGCGGGGCCGATCCAGTGGTCGACCCGCTCGACGCGGAAGCCCTGCGCCCGCACCGCCGCCAGCGCCGCCTCGGCGCCGGCGTGGAAGTGCACCCGCGGCACCGGCCTGAGGCGCGGCAGCAGGTGCGGGTTGGCGAGCACCCGGGCGCCCTCGGTGGGCTCGCCCTGCTCCGCGCCCGGCGCCGCGCCCAGCGGCCGGCGCAGCACCAGGGCGCCGGCGTTCCAGGCGCCGAGCAGCGGCAGCACGGTGCCGGCGTCCGGCCACTCCGCCATCAGCGCCCTCGCCGCGTGCCGCTCCCAGCGGGTGGCCATGAGGTCGAAGTCGCCGTTGAGGACGTAGGGCACCCCCCACAGGTTGGCGCTGTACGGGTCGAGGCGGGCGAGCTGGGCGCGCACCGGGGCGAGCACCGGCTCGCGGCCGGCGCGCAGCCGCTCCGGCGCCGAGACCAGGGCGTCGTCGGCGAACAGCCGGGAGCCGGGCGGTACCGCCCGGGCGGCGGGCGGCGGCGTCTCGAGCTCCGCCGCCGGCAGCCAGTAGATCAGCCCGGCGCCGTGGTATCCGAGGTCGAGGGCGAGCAGCAGGACGGCGGCGGCCGGCAGCCAGCGGCGCCAGGCCCGGCAAGCGGTGTGCCGCCCGGGCCGCCAAGCCGCCGCCACCAGTGCCGTCACCGCCGCCGCCAAGCCGACCTGGAGCAGCGCCGCCCGCCGCAGGAACGCCAAGCCCCGCTCGAGGCCTCGGGGCGACAGGCGCGCCGGCGAGCCGTCCGCCATCAGCCTCTGCACCGTCTCCGGCGCCAGCCACAGCGCCGCCGCCAGCGCCGCGGAGACCACCGTCACCGCCGCCGCCACGCCGAGGGCCACCGCCGCCAGCCGCCGCCGGCGCGCCTCGTCCGCGGGCTCCGGTGCCGCCGCCGTCAGCCTCTCCCAGCCGAGGGCGCCGGCGAACACCACCGTTGCCACCACCGGCACCAGGAAGCGCTCCGGGAAGCGCAGGCCACCGAGAAAGGGCACCCACTCGCGCAGCCACGGCAGCACCGGCGTGTGGCGGCCGAGGGCGAGAAGCAGCGCGGCGGCGGCGATCGCGGCCCAGGCCCCGCGCCGGCGCACGCCGCCGGCGGCGAGGGCGGCGAGCCCCACCACCAGCAGCGGCAGGCCGGGGTGGATGGCGCGCACGAAGCCGGTGCTGCGGTCGTGGAGGGGGTCGCCGTAGTAGCGGCCCGAGGCGTACGCGGTCGCCTCGCCGAAGGCGCGCGGCAGCACCGCCTCGACGAGGCGCAGCGGCCGCGTCGACCAGAACATCGCGTCGTCCGCGTCCAGGCCGGCGGCGCGCGACGAGCCGTGCAGGCGGTGGGCGGTGGGGAGGAGCTGGACGGCGGCAAGGAGCAGCGCGGCCAGCGCGACGGCGGCCAGCCGGGCCAGCACGGCGCGCCGGCCCGGCCGCTCGCTCTGTCGCTCGCCCTGCCGGCCGCGCACGACGGCGAAGACGGCCACCATCGCGGCGGTGGCGGCGGCGGTCACCGGCTCGCCGGCGAGGACCTGCAGCGCCAGCGCGGCGCCGCAGCCCGCGGCCGGCGCCAGCCACCGCCGCGGCCTTCCGCCCGGCGCGTCGAAGGCGGCGACGGCGAAGGCCAGCGCCCATGGCAGCCAGGCGGCGGCGCAGAAGACGTTGTAGAGGTGGACCAGCGACATGAAGGCGCCGCAGCCGCTC
>CAZLBJ010000261.1:0-8158 GCA_964557755.1 uncultured Thermoanaerobaculia bacterium | reverse complement strand
GTGGTGTCGATGAAGCTGGTCGAGCGCGAGGACGGCTCGGGGCTGGTGGCGGCGCTGGAGGTCATGAAGGCGTCGCCGAAGGTCTCGAAGATGATCGAGAAGGGCGAGACGGCGGGCCTCCTCGAGGAGGTGGAGTCGTCGGTCGGCTACTACCGCATGCAGTCGATGAACCAGTCGCTGCTGGCGCTGCTCGTCCACGGCACGATCAGCTACCCGGAGGCGATGCGCCAGTCCCCGGACCCCGAAGACCTGTCGCTCAAGCTGCGCAAGATGTTCCCGAAGATCGAGGAGCGAGGAGGTGACATGACGCCGACGACGTCGGATTTCTCGCAGATCGTGGAGCTCCAGGAGTTCCGCCGCCTCTACGAGGAGCAGGAGGAGAAGGTCAAGCTGCGCATGGCGGAGAAGGAGCAGGAGGTCGACCGCGTGCGCGACCTGGTGGCGGACCGCGACCAGCAGATCCAGCAGCTCCACGAGCAGGTGCAGCAGCTCACCCAGGACCGCGAGAAGATGCGCGCCGACTACGCGCGGCTGCGCCAGGAGGCGCAGGAGAAGGTCGACAAGCTGATGGAGCGCATCAAGGAGCTCAACAGCCGGCTGGTGGCGGAGGAGAAGAAGGGGATCTTCCGCTAGGCGATACCGCCTCAGCCGGCGAAGCGGCGGCGCAACAGGCGCTCGGCGTCGTCGCGGTCGGCCACCTCGCCGTCCACCTGCGCCGCCTCGACCGCCGCCAGCGCCTCGCCCACCCGCGGCCCCGGCTCGACGCCGAGCAGCCGCTGCACCACCTCTCCGCTCAACAACCGCGGCGGCGCCAGGATGCGCCGCCCGTCGCGCGCCACCAGCGCCGCCAGGGCGCGCACCGCGGCGCGCCAGGCCCCGAGGCCGCCCTCGCCGCCGTCCTCCCCTTCGCCCTGGCGGGCGCCGAGCAGGGCGGCGGCGGTGGGCCACAGGTCGCCGAGGCGGTGGAGGAAGCGTCGGCGCTCGCGCTCGTCGTCCGGGATCGCCGGCTCGGCCACCAGCCGGCGCACGCGCTCGGCGAGGTGGCGGGTGAGGTAGCCGGCGTCGCGGAAGCGCTCGACGGCGTCGAGGGCGGCGGCGGTGCGGCCGGCCTCCTCGCGCGGCAGGTGGACGAAGGTGGCGGCGAAGCGCGCCGCCAGGAGGTCGAGCGGCGGCGCCGGCTCGGCTGCCAGTTCCTGGACTAGCTCCTGCACTGTGCGGGCGCGCGGGCCGAGGCGCTCGAGCTCGAGCAGGGCGCGGCCGGCACGGCGCTCGCCGGCGGCGGTGGCCGGCACGCCGGGCTCGCCGCGCCACAGCCCCGGGTACAGATCGAGGGCGGTGAGCAGGCCGAAGGCGCGGTGGGCGCCGCGGCGCTGGAAGACGAGGACGAGCTCTTCGCGCACCCGCTCGGAGGCGACGGCGGCGAGGCCGGGGGCGGTGAAGCGGGCCAGCTCGAGGGTGGCAGGATCGGCGGCGAAGCCCGGGAGCTGGACGAGGAGGCGAGGCAGGCGCAGGACGCGCAGGGGGTCGCCGCTGAAGCTGTCTTCGGTGGTCGCGCGCAGCAGGCGGCGCTCGAGGTCGGCGACGCCGCCGAAGGGGTCGACGAAGCGGTGGGGGCCGGCGCCGTCGTCCGCATCGGCACCGGTGTCGGCGAGACTCAGGGCGATGGCGTTGACGGTGAAGTCGCGGCGCCGCAGGTCGTCGTCGAGCGGCATGTCTTCGCGGTCCCAGAGGTCGAGCACCCAGTCGTCCTGGCCGCTGCCGACGACGCGGTAGGCGGCGAAGTCTCTGCCGCCGAGGAGCACGAGGTGGGCGCCGAGGCGGGCGGCGACCTGGGCGGCGATGTCGCGGCCGTGGCCGGCGACTACGGCGTCGTAGTCGCGGCTGGGTAAACCGAGGAGGCGGTCGCGGAGGAGGCCGCCCACTAGGTGTACGGGGGTGTTGGAAGTCTCGTGGCAGACGTGGACGAGGGTGGTGACGACCGGCCGGTGGCGGAGGAGGCGATAGAGGCGGTCCACGCGGGACGGGGCGATCATGGGGGGAATGTACCGTAGTGCGGGGCGGAGCGTTGGGCGTGTGTCGCGTGGATGGCCGGCGGTGGTGCGGGGGGCGTGGGGTGTCGCCGGGCTGGGGGCCGCCGTGAGGCGCGCCGGGGCTCGCTGCGCTTCGCTCCCGGATTCGGATGCGGCATGCTCCCGAAGCAGCCCGCCCGCCCACCTCGCCCACCAACCCCGCCCCTGGGCCCGGTTCGCGCTGGCAGCACCGCCCGCGCGCGAGCACTCTGGCCCCCAGCCCGGCGACACCCCACGCCCACACACTGGAGGGTCTGCGAGCGAACGTAGCGTCAACGGCACGGGCTTGCCGGGCGAAGGCTCTGCGGCGTTTGGAGACGGTGACTCGGACGACGGGAACAGACCACCAGCCCTGAGCCTGTCGAAGGGCGGGGTCCGTGTTGGGGATAGGGTGGGGCCATGGCCGAGGGAGGACGGGTGAGGGTCGACCGGGAGGTCGTGCGGCACCTGGCGGCGCTGGCGCGGCTGGAGGTGCCGGCGGCCGACGAGGCGCGGCTGGTCGAGGAGTTGGGGCGCATCGTCGAGTACGTCGGCCGGGTGGAGGCGTGGGCGGACGGTGGGTCCGAGGCGGCGCCCGCCCTCGAGGAGGAATCGCTCACTGACCCTCCGCCCTCCTTGCCGAGCGGTTTTGCCACCAACGCGCCGGAGACCGAGGGCGGCCTGCTGCGGGTTCCGCCGCTGCGGGGGCACGGCGCGGTGGGCGGGCTGCCGGTCGGGCGGGCGTCGGCATCGCCTGCCGAGGCTGCTGGGGCCTCTGGGGATCGAGATCTGACCTGGCACCATGCCGAGGGACCGGCGGGGTGGGGGGTGCGGCGGATCGCGGAGGCGGTGCGTAGCGGGGAGGTGTCGGCGGTGGAGGTGGTGGAGGGCTGCCTGGCGCGGGTGGGGGCGGTGGAGGGGACGGTGGGGGCGTGGCTGGAGGTGTTCGCCGAAGGGGCGCGGCGGCGGGCGGGGGAGGTGGATCGGCAGGTGGCGGCGGGGGAGGACCCGGGGCCGCTCGCCGGGGTGCCGGTGGGGGTGAAGGACAACCTGGCGGTGGCGGGGAAGGCGATGAGCTGCGCGTCGCGCATCCTGGAGGGGTACGTGGCGCCGTACGACGCGACCGTGGTGCAGCGGCTGGCGGCGGCGGGGGCGGTCGTTCTCGGGCGTACGAACCAGGACGAGATGGCGATGGGGTCGTCGACCGAGACCTCGGCGTGGCAGGTGACGCGGAACCCGTGGCACCCGGGGCGGGTGCCGGGGGGCTCGTCGGGCGGCTCGGCGGCGGCGGTGGCGGCCGGCATGGCGCCGCTCGCCCTCGGCTCGGACACCGGCGGCTCGGTGCGGCAGCCGGCGGCGTTCTGCGGGCTGGTGGGCGTCAAGCCGACGTGGGGCCGCGTGTCGCGCTTCGGGCTCGCCGCCTTCGCGTCGTCGCTCGACACGGTGGGCCCGCTGGCGCGCGGCGTGCTCGACGCCGCCCGCGCCCTCGCCGCCCTCGCCGGGCCCGACCCGCGCGACGCCACCTGCAGCCGGCGACCGGTGCCGGCCTACGAGGAGGCCGCCCGCCGCGGGGCCGAGGCGGTGGCCGGCCGCCGCCTCGGCGTGGTGCGCGAGCTGGCCGATGCGCCCATCTCCGAGGACGGCCGCCGTGGCTGGGAGGCGGCCCTCGAGCGCCTCGTGCGGCTGGGCTGCGACCTGGTCGAGGTGTCGGTGCCGGCGGTCGAGGCGGCGATCGCCGCCTACCACCTGGTCGGCGCCGCCGAGGCGAGCGCCAACCTGGCGCGCTACGACGGCGTGCGCTACGGCCGCCGGGCGGCCGGCGCCGGCGACTACCACGCGATGGTGGCGGCGAGCCGCAGCGAGGGCTTCGGGCCGGAGGTGCGGCGGCGCATCCTGCTCGGCACCTTCGCGCTCTCCGCCGGCTACCGCGACGCCTTCTACGGCCGTGCCCGCGCGGTGATGGCGCGCCTGCGGCGCGAGATGGCGGCGGCACTGGGGAGCGCCGGCCTGCTGGTCACGCCGACCACCGTCGGCGGCGCCTTCCCGCTCGGCGAGTACCTGCGCGACCCGCTCGCCTTCTACCTCGCGGACGCCTTCACCGTACCGGTCAGCCTCGCCGGCCTGCCCGCCGTGGCGGTGCCGGCCGGGCGCGACCGCGACGGGCTGCCGCTGTCGCTGCAGGTGGTGGCGCCGCCGTTCGGCGAGGCCGACGCCCTCGCCCTGGCGCTGGCCTTCGAGCAGGCTTCAGGGTGAGGGGGCCGGCTCCGGCTCCGGCGCCGGCTCCGGCCCCGGCGTCGCGGCGGCGGAGAGCAGCACCACCTCGCCGCCGTCGTCGACGAAGCGCACCCCGGTGGCGCCGGTCAAGGTGAGCAGGTCGTCGATCCACGGGTGGCGGCGCAGCAGCTCGCGGCCTCGCGGCGAGGCGAGGGGCACCGCCTCGGCTTCCGCCGCCTCCCCTTCGCCTTCCTGCACCGAGCCCTCCTGCACCCACACGTCGCCCTCGCGGCGCAGGCGTCGGCCCTCGATCTCCACCGCCTCGAGGGCGCCCCGCAGGCCGCTCACCGACTCCGGCGCCGCCACCCGCAGGGCGACGTCGCCGCGCCGGTTGGCGACGCCGTGGGAGAAGAAGTAGAGGATCGCCGCCAGCGCCAGCACCACCGCGAAGGTGACCACCATCGGCGAGTCGAGGGTGAGGCCGCGCAGCCGCGTCTCGAGGCGCTCGGTGAGAGTCCGCTCGCGGCCGAGCAGCGCCACCCGGCGCTCGACCCGCTGGGCCAGCAGCGGCGGCGGCGACACCCGCTCGAGGCGCGCCAGCGAGCGCACCACCCGGCGCATGCCGTCGAGGCGCGCCTGGCAGCCGGCGCATGAAGCGAGGTGGTGCTCCACCGCCCCCGCCCGGCCCGCCGGCAGCTCGCCGTCGAGGTAGGTGGACAACAGCTCGTCGCTCAGGTGCACGGCCCGCTCCATCACTCTGCCTCCAGCGCCTCGCGCAGCCGCTGCCGGCCGCGGGCGATGCGCGAGCGCACGGTGCCGATGCGCACGTCCAGCACGTCGGCGATCTCCTCGTAAGACATCTCTTCGAGGTCGCGCAGCACCACCGCCTCGCGAAACTCGATCGGCAGCAGCGCCAGCGCCCGCTCCACCCGCCGCGCCGCGTCGCCGGCCATCGCCCGCTCCTCCGGACCGCGCCGCGGGTCGGGCAGCGGCCGCGGCTCGTCGCCTTCGGGCAGGGTCAGCGGCAGGTCCGGCGGCCGCCGCCGGCCCAGCCGGCTGCGGCAGTGGTTCAACGCCACCCGGAAGATCCACGTCTTCAGCGACGAGCGGCCGCGGAACTTGCCGAGGTGCCGGTAGACGCGCAGGAACACCTCCTGCGTGAGGTCGGCGGCGTCGAACGGGTCCCCCGCCATGCGTAGCGCGAGGTTGTACACGGTGCCCTCGTAGTCGCGGTAGACCTCCGCGAAGGCCTCGCCGTCGCCGTAGCGGTGCCGCTGGACCAGGTCGAGGTCCCGCTGGCGGGCGGTAGCTGTGGCGGCGGCCATCCCTTCGCTCCCCGTCGGGAGCTTAGACCACCCGGGCGCCGGCGGCGTTCCCGGGCGCTACGGCGTGCAGGGTCCGGCGTAACCGCCGCAGCAGGCGGTGCCGGTGCAGGAGGTGGTCAGCATGCGGAGCTGCACGACTCCCGTGTCGTTCTTCGCCCGGAAGTGGCCGACGCCGTCGAGGTCGCCGCCGGAGAGGTTGTAGGGGCTCCAGTCGGCGAAGTCGTAGTCGAGCTGGCCGGCGGTCGAGCCGTGGCCGACGTCGAGCTGCGCCGCGACGTTCGAGTGGTCGTCGAACAGCGCCGAGCCGTAGCAGCCCGTGTGGTAGGAGGCGGTGGTGCACAGCACCTGGTCGTGGTAGCCGGCGCGCAGGGTGTAGAAGCGCGTCGCTTTGCCGCCCGGCCGGTCGCGGTAGCCGCCGTTGCCCAGGCGCGGGTTGACGGCGTACCAGGTGTGCGGGTAGAGGCCGAAGACCTCCGGCGCCCACGCGTTCTGCGAGCCGCACACCGGCACGTACGGGTTGGCGTAGCCGGCCCAGTAGCAGGAGGACAGGCCGCGCAGGCCGCCGGCGATGGCGACGAAGCGCCGCGTCGAGCCCCACAGGCCGCCGCGGTCGAGCGCGTGGATGGCCATGGTGACGCCTAGCGAGTGGGTCACCACGTCGACCTGCGCGGCGCCGGTGTAAGCCTTGACCTCGGCGATGAAGCCGGCGATCTGGTCCGCCTTCGCCGGCTTGTGGTAGTTGAGCTGCGGCGCGCCGCGCTCCGCCGCCGACAGGTAGTCGACGCCGAACAGCTCGCAGTCGGTGTAGCCGGCGGCGCGGAAGGTGTCGTACACCGAGGCGCCGCCCGTCGACGGCGGGTAGTCCCAGTTCTTCGCCTGGTCGCCGTTGCCGGGGAGGAAGACCACCGGCGTGCGCACGGCGCTGCACGCGCCGCCGCCGAAGCCGCCCCATGGAGCGTTCGCCGGAGCGAAGCCGCCGCCGAACTGGTTCGCGCTGCCGGTATAGGTGAGGGCGGCGGCACCGGGCGCGGCGGCGAGGACAGAGAGAAGGGCGGTGAGGACGGCGGCGGGGCGTGGAGGCTTCATGGATCTCGATCTCCTGGCGACACACATCGGTCGGTGGGCGGAGTGCCGGCAGGGCACGCCGCGGGGCTGCACGCCGAGGGTCTGCGCAGGGATCGAAGCTTCGAAGACGGCAATGTAATTACATGGATCGTAGCAGATCTACGGCTCGGCCGGCACCACCTCGTCCATCCACGCAGCGGTGGCGTCGGCGAGCGCGTCGAGCACCTCGTCGTCACTGCGCCCGGAGCGTTTGAGGACGTGGAAGCCGTGGTCGGCACCCTCCTCGACGTGCAGGGTGGCGCCGTCGCCGAGCTCGTCGAGCACCGGCCGCAGCAGGTCGAGGCCGGCGAGGGCGTCGCGCGTGCCCTGCAGGAACAGCATCGGCACGCCGACCTCGTGCAGGTGCTCGGCGCGCTCGACGCCCGGGCTGCCCGCCGGGTGCAGCGGGAAGCCCACGAAGACGATCCCGCGCACGCCGCCCAGCGCCTCCTCGGCGGCGGCCTGCGAGGTCATCCGCCCGCCCATCGACTTGCCGCCGGCGAACAGCGGCAGCGACCCCGCCACCTGGCGGCCGAGGGCGCCCGCGGCGCGCACCGTGGCGAGCAGCACCGGCCGCCGGTCGGGCCGCCCGCGGCCGGCCTCCATGTAGGGGAACTGGTAGCGCAGGGTGGCGACGCGCCGCGCCGCCAGCCGCTCGGCCGCCGCCTCCAGGAAGCGGTGGCGCATGCCGGCGCCGGCGCCGTGGCCGAGCACCAGCAGCCAGCGCGCCTCGGCCGGCCGCACCAGCAGCGCCGAGACGCGGTCGTGGGCGGCGTCGCCGACCGTGAATTCCAGCTCGCGCCGTTCGTCGGTGGGGGGCATCAGATCACCTTCCACAGCCATTGCGCGTCGGCCATGCGGCCGAGGATCAGGTTGGTCTTCCAGCGGTAGCCGCCGCTGTCGACGCCCGGGTGCCAGCTCTTCGGCCGCGGCAGGGCGGCGGCGAGCTGCGCCGCCTCGCGCTCGCCGAGCGCCGCCGCCGATTTGCCGAAGTAGTGGCGCGACGCCGCCTCGGCGCCGAAGATCCCCGGCCCCAGCTCGACGACGTTGAGGTAGATCTCGAGGATGCGGCGCTTGGCCAGGCGCTCCTCGAGCTCGCGGGTGAGCAGTGCCTCCTTGCCCTTGCGCCACGGGCTGAGCGACGGCGACAGCCACAGGTTCTTCGCCACCTGCTGGGTGATGGTCGAGGCGCCGCGCGGCAGCCGCTTCTCCGCCCACGCTTCGCGCAGCGCGGTCTCCATCTCCTCGGTGGCGAAGCCGTCGTGGTCGAAGAAGCCGATGTCCTCGGAGACCAGGACGGCGCGCTTCAGGTGCGGCGAGACGCGGTCGTACGACACCCACGTCCAGCGCACCTCGCCGTCGCGCTCGGCGCGCTCGACGAAGGCGGTGGTCTCCGGCGGCTCGCTCGCCAGCGCCGCGACGTCCGGCCAGGTGAGCCACTGGAAGCCGGCGAAGAGGACCAGCAGG
>CAZLBJ010000260.1:0-3106 GCA_964557755.1 uncultured Thermoanaerobaculia bacterium | reverse complement strand
CCTCATGGACACCCTGTTCGCCGACGTCCGGTTCGCCCTGCGGCAGTTCAAGAAGCGGCCGCTGTTCGCGCTCGTGGTGGTGGTCACGCTCGCCCTCGGCATCGGCGGCAACGCCGCCATCTTCACGGTGGCCGACCAGGTACTGCTGCAGCCGCTGCCGTACGACCAGCCGGAGCGGCTGGTGCGCATCTACACGCAGTTCCCCGGCCTCGGCTTCGACAAGTTCTGGATGTCGGCGCCGGAGCTGATGGAGCTCGCGGAGTGGAACGAGTCGTTCGCTTCGGTCGGCGCCTGGACTTCCGGCTCGGCGAACGTCAGCGGCGGCGAGAACCCGCTGCGGGTGCCGGGCGCCCTGGTCGACGCCGCCTTCTTCGACACGCTCGGCGTGCCGGCGGCGCGCGGCCGCTGGTTCACCGCCGAGGAGGACCTGCCCAACGCCGACCCGGTGGTGGTGCTCGGCTGGGACCTCTGGCAGCGCGCCTTCGCCGGCGACCCGGACGTCGTCGGCGAAACGGTGCAGGCCGACGGTGTCGCGCGCACCGTGGTCGGCATCGCGCCGCCGGGCTTCGACGTCGCCGACACCGGCATCGAGGTGTGGGTGCCGCTGCAGCTCGATCCCGCGAACCCCGGCAATCGGGGCGGCCACTACCTCAACGTCGTCGCCCGCCTCGCCCCCGGCGCCACCCTGGCCGACGCCCGCGGCGAGATGCACGCCCTGCTCGGGCGCTGGGACGAGACCTTCCCCGACACCCACCATCCGAACCTCGAGGACCACGCCATCGTCATGTTCCCGTTCCACGGCGAGCTGGTGGGCGGGGCGCGGACGCCGCTGCTCCTGCTCCTCGGCGCCGTCGGCTTCGTGCTGCTCATCGCTTGCGCCAACGTAGCCAACCTGATGCTGGCGCGCGCCGAGGGGCGCAAGCGCGAGATCGCGGTGCGCGCCAGCCTGGGCGCCGAGCGCGGCCGCCTGGTGCGCCAGTTCCTCACCGAGAGCGTGGTGCTGGCGCTGGCCGGCGCGGCGCTCGGCCTCGGCCTCGCGTGGGCGGGTCTCGAGGCGGTGCTCGCCGCCAACCCCGAGGCGGTGCCGCGCGCCGTGGAGATCGGCCTCGACGGCCGCGCCGTCGCCTTCACCGCCCTGGTGGCGGTGGCCACCGGCCTGCTCTTCGGCCTCGCCCCGGCGCTGCGCGCCCGCGCCGGCAACCTCTTCGTGGCGCTCAAGGAGGGCGGCCGCTCGACCGGCGGCGTCGCCACCCACGCGGTGCGCCGCGGCCTGGTGGTGGCGGAGGTGGCGCTCGCCACCATGCTGGTGCTCGGCGCCGGCTTGCTGCTGCGCAGCTTCTGGAGCCTGCAGCACGTCGACCCCGGCTTCGAGGCCGGCGGCGCGCTGTCGTTCCAGGTGTCGTTGCCGCAGGCGCAGTACCCCGAGGCGGCCGGCGTGCGCGCCTTCTACGACCGCCTGCTCGCCGAGCTGCGGGCGCTGCCCGGCGTCGAGACGGCGGCGGCGGTGTCCGGCCTGCCGCCGGTGCGCGCCATCAACGCCAACGACACCGAGTTCGAGGGCGTGGAGACCGGGCCGGAGCTGCCGGCCAACGTCGACTACTACCAGATCGTCACCGCCGACTACTTCCGCACCCTGCGCGTGCCGCTGGTCGCCGGCCGCGGCTTCCGCGCCACCGACACGCTGGGGTCGCCGCCGGTGGTGGTCGTCAACCAGGCGCTCGCGGAGCGCTTCTACCCGGGCCAGGACGCGGTCGGCAAGCGCATCCGCCGCGGCTGGTTCGACGACGAGGAGCCGTGGTTCACCGTCGCCGGCGTCGCCGCCGACGTCAAGCAGGACGGCCTCGACAAGCCGGCCGGCACCGAGCTGTACTTCCTGCACGGGCAGTGGGACAACGTCGAGCAGCTCAACCCGCCGCGCACCCTCTACCTGGTGGTGCGCACCACCGGCGACCCGCTGGCCCTGGCGCCGGCGGTGCGCGCCGCGGTGCGCCGCCTCGACCCCTCGCTGCCGCTCGCCGAGCTGGCGCCGCTCGACCGCGTGGTCGCCGACTCGCTGGTGCGCTCGCGCTTCCTCACCCTGCTGGTGGCGGTGTTCGCGGCGATGGCGCTGCTGCTGGCGGCGGTCGGCACCTACGGCGTGCTGGCCACCGCGGTGGAGGAGCGCCGCCACGAGGTGGGGGTGCGCATGGCGCTCGGCGCCACGGCGCGCGACGTGCTGCGCCTGGTGGTGGGGCAGGGGATGCGGCCGGTGGTGGTCGGCCTGGTGCTGGGTCTGGCGGGTGCACTGGCGGTCGGCCGCCTGCTGGAAAGCCAGCTCTACGCCATCGCCCCCACCGACCCCGCGACCTACGCCGCGGTGCCGGTGGTGCTGGTGGCGGTGGCCCTCGCCGCCTGCCTGCTGCCCGGCCGCA
Source organism: uncultured Thermoanaerobaculia bacterium (assembly GCA_964557755.1). Lineage (GTDB taxonomy): Bacteria > Acidobacteriota > Thermoanaerobaculia > Multivoradales > JBCCEF01 > CAZLBJ01. The sequence continues at coordinate 695 of CAZLBJ010000260.1, read as the reverse complement.
GCGCCACCAAGGTCGACCCGGCGGTGGCGCTGCGGCAGGAGTGAGAAGCGGCAGCCTTACCTACTCCTCCTGCAGGTGGCGGTCGATGACGGACTGCCAGCCACGGACCGCCTCCCGCCGCTCGGAAAGCTGGTTCTGGAGCTCCTGCGTCTGGCGGTCGAGCTCCTTCATGCGGGACTCCAGGAGCTGGACCTGGAGGTCGATCTGCTCGCGCAGGTGCTCGACGTCCGCACCCGAGTAGGCGGACTCCGGCCGCTCGGCGTCACGCACCAGGGCGAGGAGCTGCTGCTGCTGGCGGAAGCGCTCGTCCTCCAGGGCGTCGCGGTTGGCGGCGAGGCTGTCGATCTGCCGCTCGAGGCGCAGCGCCCGCTCCGACTCGAAGTCGAGCCGCCGCATCGCCAGCTCCGCCCGCTGCCCTTCCGCCTGCCGTTCGAGCGAGGCGGCGATCCGCTCCAGCGCCATGCGGATGCGCGCCAGCTCCGTCGCGCCGCCGTCGACCACCGCCTGGGGCTCCGCCGCCGGCTGCTCAGCCTTCACCGTGGGTGCGCCCGCGACGAGGAGCAGCAAGGCGGCGAGCGCTCCGAGACCCGATATCCTCACGATGTGCCTCCCTTCCATCCGTTGGCGATAGACCAGTCTAGACCCGACCGCGCCTCCCCGCCGAGCCGGCGATGCCTCGCGGCCGTCCTGCTGCT
>CAZLBJ010000259.1:0-10094 GCA_964557755.1 uncultured Thermoanaerobaculia bacterium | reverse complement strand
GCGGCGATGCCGCCGCCCATCACCCCGGAGCCGAGGACGCCGACCTTGCGGATGCTCGCCGCGTTCATACCGCCTCCAGCACGGTGGCGATCCCCTGGCCGCCGCCGATGCACTGGGTGGCGAGGGCGTAGCGGCCGCCTTCGCGGGCGAGCAGCGCCGCCGCCTTGCCGGTGATGCGGGCGCCGGTGGCGCCCAGCGGATGGCCGAGGGCGATGGCGCCGCCGTCGAGGTTGACGCGCTCGAGGTCGAGACCCAGCTCGTCGATGCAGGCCAACGACTGGGAGGCGAAGGCTTCGTTGAGCTCGACGACGTCGACGTCGCCCAGCTCGAGGCCGGCGCGCGCCAGCGCCTTTCGCGTCGAGGCGACCGGGCCGAGGCCCATCAGCTCCGGCTCGCAGCCGCTGACCGCGATCGAACGGATGCGGGCGAGCGGCGCCAGCCCCTTGCGCTCGGCGTAGTCCTCCGAGCACACCAGCACGGCGGCGGCGCCGTCGGTGAGCGGCGACGAGGTACCGGCGGTCACCGTGCCCCGCTCGTCGAAGGCCGGTGCGAGGCCGGCGAGGCCCTCGAGGCTGGTGTCCGGCCGCGGGCAGCCGTCGCGGTCGGCGACGCCGCCGTCCGGCAGCGGGATGGGCACGATCTCGTCGCCCAGGCGGCCTTCGGACTGTGCGGCGGCGGCCTTCTGCTGCGAGCCGAGCGCGAACCCCTCCTGGCGCGGGCGCTCGATGGCATAGCGCTTCGCCAGGTTCTCCGCCGTCTCGCCCATCGACACGTAGGCCTGCGGGTAGCGGGCGTGGAGGCCGGGGTTGGGCAGCGGGTTGAAGCCGCCCATCGGCACCCGCGTCATCGACTCGACGCCGGCGCACACGAAGGCCTCGCCGGCGTCCATGCGGATGGCGCCGGCGGCCATGTGCACCGCCTGCATCGACGAGCCGCAGAAGCGGTTGACGGTGGTGCCGCCGGCGGACAGCGGCAGGCCGGCGAGGAAGCCGACCAGGCGCGCGACGTTGAACCCCTGCTCGCCCTCGGGGAAGGCGCAACCGACGATCAGGTCCTCGAGGTCGGCGGGGTCGACGCCGGTGCGCTCGACGAGGCCGCGCACCACGTGGGCGGCGAGGTCGTCCGGGCGGACGGTGGCGAGGGCGCCCTTGCGGGCGAGGGTGAACGGCGACCGTGCGTAGCCGGCGATGACGGCGTTCTTCATGCGCTTCCTCCACCGGGTCTCGCGCGCCGGGGCGCGCGGTGGTTGGCTATTCGTCGTCGGTGTCGGGCGGCTCGACGCCCGCGGCGCGCAAGGCGTCGAGCGTCTGCTGCTCGACCTCGCGCAGCTCGTCCAGGGTCAGCTCCAGGTCGCGGGCCTGCCCCTCCAGCTCGTCGATGCGCTTCCTGGCGCCGCGCAGGAGCTGGAGGAGCTGCGCCTTGCCGGTCGGGTCGGCGTCGCGCAGGTCGAGGTAGCTCTTCACCTCGGCCAGCGAGAACCCCAGCCGCTTGCCGCGCAGGATGATCAAGAGGCGCGCCCGGTCGCGGTACGAATACACCCGCGTCGTCCCGGCCCGCTGCGGCTCGAGCAGTACCTTGCTCTCGTAAAAGCGGATCGCCCGCGCCGTCACCCCCAGCTCGTGGGCGAGCTCGGAGATGGTGTACAGGCGGTCCTTGTCGTCGGGACGGGTCACGGTTCCGGGGCCTCTGCCCGGAACCCTACCGCCGAGTTGACGTTAACGTCAAGCGGGTGACGTTAACGGGATGAGAATGGGTCTGCTAGGCTCCCCGACGGGACAGCAGGAGGACCGTGATGGCCGATCCACTCAAGCGATTCGAAGACGAGGCGCTGCGTTTGCCGCACAAGGACCGCGCCGAGCTGGCGAGGGTCCTGCTCCTCAGCCTGGAGGCGGAGGAGGACGGTAACGAGGAGGCCTGGGCCCAGGAGGCCGAGCGGCGGTATCGGGAGCTGAAGTCCGGCGCCGTCGAGGCCATCCCCTCCGACCAGGTCTTCGCCGAGGCACGCCACCGCCTCAGGTGAGCGTCCGCTGGCATCCGCTCGCGCGGCGTGAGCTGCTCGACGCCGCGGGCTACTACGACGCCGAGTCTCCCGGGCTCGGCACCGTGTTCCTGGACGCCGCCGAGGCTCTGGTCGACCGCCTCCGCCGCCAACCTCGCTCTGGCAGCCCTCTCGGCGGGCACCTACGCCGCGCCTTGGTCCCGCGCTTTCCCTACTCGCTGATCTACAGGCTGGACGAATCAGGAGCGCGCGACCGCCTCTTCATCCTCGCGGTCGCCCACGCCAAGCGGCGGCCCCGGTACTGGGCCGGACGCATCGAGGAGTGACCAAGTCTCCCTTGCTCACTCCAGCCGCGCCTCGTGCAGCAACGGGATCCCCAGCGGCGACGGCTCGAAGTCCTGGAGGCGCGGGGTGTAGACGTAGAGGGTGGGGCCGTACATCAGGGGCAGCAGCGGCACCTCGGTGCTGACCAGCTCGCGGAGCTGGTCGCGGGCGGCGGGGCTGGCGTCGGCGCGGTACTGGGCGAGGGCGCGGGCGGCGCCGTCGTGGCGCCAGCGGGCGAGGTTGGCGTGGACCCCCATCGGGCGGTCGGGGCTGGGCACCGAGTCGGGCCCCAGGATCGCCTCCAGGAAGTCGGCCGGGTCCGGGGTGTCGGCGATCCAGCCGGCGAGCGCCATGTCGTAGTCGCCGCGCGCGATCCTGCGGTAGTAGACCTCGCTGTCGCCGGTCGGCACCACCTCCACCTCGACGCCCAGCTCGCCGATCTGCCGCGCCAGCACCTCGGCCACCCCCGGCGGGTCGGGCAGGTAGGGACGCGGGCCCCAGGTGAGGAGCAGGGTGAGGCGGTCCGGCTTCGCCCCCTCGGCGGTGCGCAGCAGGCGGGCGGCGGCCTGCGGGTCGGGCGCCAGGCCGTCCTGCCAGCGGCCCATCAGCGGCGGCAGCAGGCTGGTGGCGGTGAAGGTCATCGGGTTGGGGTAGCAGACCCTGGTCACCGCGCCGCGGTCGACCGCCAGCGCCAGGGCGCGCCGCACCTGCGGGTCGGCCAGCGCCTCGCGCTCGGTGTTGAAGTAGAGGATCGCCGTCGAGCTGCCCGGCTCGAGCCACTTGCGCACCCGGTGCACCGCCCCCACCTGCTCGCGCGACAGGACGTTGCAGAAGTCGACCTCGCCGGCCTCGATGGCGCGCACCAGCGCCTCCGGCTTGCCGTCGGCGTTCAGCGGATAGACGGTGCACAGCAGCTCGTCGATGCCCACCGTGCCGCGGTAGCGCGGGTTGCGCACCAGGCGCACGCGCTCCGGCCGGCTGTCGGGCGCCGGCAGGTAGGGGCCGGTGGCGACCAGGCCGCCGTCCGTCTCGCGCAGCACGCTGGCGAAGCGCTGGCTGAGCACCAGGTCGAAGCGGGCGTTGGGGCGCTTCAGGCGGAACACCACGCGGTCGCCGTCGGCCTCGGCGTCGGCCTCGTGCAGGAACAGGCGCGAGCTGCGCAGGCTGGCGGCCACCCCCTCGGCGTCGAGCGGCGTGCCGTCGGAGAAGACGACGCCCTCCCGCACCGGCGCCGAGTAGACCTGCGGCGCGCCGGGCGGCGACTCGAGGCGCAGCGGCTCGGCGAGCAGCATCGGCTCCGGCGCCGCGCCGCCGCGCGGCGGGCGATAGGGCGTCTCGAAGATCTGCGCCACCAGGAAGTTGCTGACGAAGTCCTGCGCGTTGCGGGGATCGAAGTGGTGGGGAACGGTGATCAGACCGATCCTCAGCGTCGTCGTGTCGGCGTCCGCGGCCATGCCAGCCCCCATCTGAGCCGGCGGCGGCGGGCGCCCGCCGGCGGGATCCACGAGATACGTCAATCGAGCCGTCGCGCAAGTATAGCGGGGATGCCGGCGCGGAAACCGGCCGGCCCTTTTCCCGTACAGGTGGAGGAACGCGGACTGGTACGAACTCTCCGGAGGGAGTCGAAGACGTCATGAAGAAGAAGCTTCTGTGGATCGGCATCCCGGTCCTGGTGGTGGCGGCGGGGGCGGCGGCGATCTCGCTGCGCAAGCCCGACAGCGGCGAGCTCGCCGTCGAGGTGGCGCCCGCCGAGCGCCGCGAGGTGGTCGAGACGGTCAACGCCATCGGCCGCATCCAGCCGGTGGTGCAGGTGGACATCAGCGCCGACGTCAGCGCCAAGATCACCGGCCTGCACGTCGCGGAGGGCGAGTGGGTGGAGCGCGGCCAGCTCCTCGTCGAGCTCGACCGCGAGCGCTACGTCGCCGAGGTGGAGAGCGCCCAGGCCAACCTGCGCGCCGCCCAGGCGGGCGCCCAGCTCGCCCGCGAGAACCTCAACCGCGCCGAGAAGGACCACGCGCGCATCCGCGAGCTGCAGGCGCAGAGCCTCGAGTCGGAATCGTCGCTCGACACCGTGTACGCCACCATGGAGGTCGAGCGGGCGCGGGTGTCGTCGGCCGGCGACGGCATCGAGCAGGCGCGCGCCTCCTTGAAGCAGGCGCAGGACGCGCTGTCGAAGACCACCGTCTACGCGCCGATGTCGGGGACGGTCAGCAAGCTCAACAAGGAGCAGGGCGAGATCGCCCTCGGCTCGCAGTTCCAGTCCGACGTCATCCTCACCATCTCGAACCTCGAGGGCATGGAGGCGCTGGTCGACGTCGACGAGAACGACGTCGTCTCGGTGTCGCTGGGCGACACGGCGACGATCGAGGTCGACGCGCTGTCCGGCCGCAGGTTCCAGGGCGTCGTCACCGAGATCGCCAACTCCGCCAAGGTGGCCGGCGAGGGCACCACCGACCAGAAGACGGAGTTCGAGGTGAAGATCGCCATCGAGGACCCGTCCTCCGACCTGCGGCCCGGCATGACCGCCAGCGCCGACGTCGTCACCGAGGTGCGCGAAGGCGCCCTGGCGGTGCCGATCCAGAGCGTCGCGGTGCGCACCCGCCAGCAGATCGAGGGCGGCGGCGAGGGCGGCGGCGGGATGGCGAAGAAGAAGCCGGCGGAGGGCGCCGCCGAGGTACCGGAGCTGGCGCTCGAGCCGGACGCAGACGGCTTCGCCGAGATCGTCTGGGTGGTGGCCGACGGCCGGGCGGTGGCGCGCCAGGTGAAGACCGGCATCCAGAGCGACAGCCACATCGAGGTGCTCGACGGCCTCGGCGAGGGCGAGGCGGTGGTGGTGGGCAACTACCGCGCCATCTCCAAGGACCTGGTGCACGGCGCGCCGGTGTCGACCGGCGGCGAGGGCGGCCCGGGCGGCGACGGCGGCGGCGACCGCGTGGCGCACGGCGGCTGAGGGGCGATGGGAGCCGCATCATGACCGTCGAGCTGCGCGGCATCACCAAGACCTACGACATGGGGAGCGTCCAGGTCCACGCCCTGCGCGGGATCGACCTCGTCATCGAGGCGAACGTGTACGTCGCCGTGATGGGGCCGTCGGGATCCGGCAAGTCGCCGGTGATGAACGTCATCGGCTGCCTCGACACGCCGACCTCCGGCACCTACCGGCTCGACGGCCGCGACGTCGGCGGCCTCGGGCCGGACGCGCTGGCCGACGTGCGCAACCAGAAGATCGGCTTCGTCTTCCAGACCTTCAACCTGATCCCGCGCGCCGACGTCTTCCGCAACGTCGAGCTGCCGCTGGTCTACGCCGGCGTGCGGCCGGCGGAGCGGCGGCGGCGGGTGGAGGAGGCGATCGCCGCCGTCGGCCTCGCCGACCGCGCCCGCCACCGGCCGAACGAGCTGTCGGGCGGCCAGCGGCAGCGCGTGGCGGTGGCGCGGGCGCTGGTCAACCGGCCGTCGCTGCTGCTCGCCGACGAGCCCACCGGCAACCTCGACTCGCGCACCGGCGCGGAGATCCTGGCGCTGTTCGACGAGTTGCACGCCGGCGGCAACACGATCGTCCTGGTCACCCACGAGGACGACGTGGCGCGGCACGCCGGGCGCGTGGTGCGGCTGCGCGACGGGGTGATCGAGAGCGACACGACGAACGGGCACGCGTCGCCGGCGGTGCCGGACCCCGCCTTGCGACAGGCTCAGGGCTCGTCGGTGGTTGGCTCGTCGGTGGTCGAGGCCGGGGGCGCCGCGTGATCGCCTGGGCGCGGCGCAGCGTGCTGGAGGCCGTCGAGGCGCTGAAGATCGCCCTCGGCGCCATCGCCGCCAACCGGGTGCGCGGCACGCTGACCACGCTCGGCATCATCATCGGCGTCCTCGGCGTGTCGACCACCATGACCGCCGCCAACGGCCTGACCAACTCGTTCAAGGAGAGCGTCGCCGTCCTCGGCACCGACGTCCTCTACGTGTCGCGCATGCCGTGGGTGATCCGCGGCAACTGGTTCGAGTTCAGGAACCGCCCCAACCTCACCCTGCGCGAGGCCGACGCGCTGGCCTCGCTGCTGCCGCAGGGCGCGGTGACCAACCCGACCACCGAGACGCGGCGGCCGGTGCGGTACCGCTCCGACTCGCTGGGGCAGATCTCGATCGTCGGCACCACCGAGCGCCAGGTGCGAGTGTCGAGCGCGGTGCCGGCCACCGGCCGCTTCTTGACCGCCCTCGACGTCGAGCGCCGCCAGCGGGTGTGCATCATCGGCGAGTCGATCCGCGAGCGCCTGTTCGCCGGCGCCGACCCGCTGAACAAGAAGCTGCGCATCGGGCGCTACGACTTCCGCGTCGTCGGCGTGATGGAGAAGCAGGGCAGCGCCGGCTTCTTCGGCGGCCCCGACTTCGACAGCCAGGTCTACGTGCCGATCACCACCTTCTTGAAGGTCTTCGGCGCCTCGCGCGAGCGCAACTTCGACGTCGCCGTCAAGGCGCCGCCCGGGCAGAGCCTGGAGGACTTCGAGTACGAGGCGACCGGCGCCATGCGCAAGGTGCGCCGCCTGGCGCCGGCGGCGGCCGACGACTTCTCGATCAACAAGATGGACGCCCTGGTCGGCATGTTCAACAACGTCATCGGCGTCGTGCTGCTGATCGGCATGGTGATCACCGGCATCTCGCTGCTGGTCGGCGGCATCGGGGTGATGAACATCATGTTCGTGTCGGTCACCGAGCGCACGCGCGAGATCGGCACCCGCAAGGCGATCGGCGCGCGGCGGCGGGCGATCCTCGGCCAGTTCCTGTTCGAGTCGTCGGTCATCTGCCTCGGCGGCGGCGTGCTGGGGCTGGCGCTGGCCTGGGGCGCGGCGCGGCTGATCGACGAGCTGCTGATGCCGGCCAGTCTCTCGCCGGGGATCGTCACGGTGGCCATCGCGACCTCGGTGGCGGTCGGCGTCGTCTCCGGCATCATCCCGGCGGTGCGCGCTTCGCGCCTCGACCCGATCGACGCGCTGCGCTACGAGTAGGCCCATGGAGAGGAGACGCGGATGAGCTGGCGGGAGACCCTGCGCATGGCGGGCGAGGCGCTGCGCGGCAACAAGCTGCGCTCGTTCCTCACCCTGCTCGGCATCATCGCCGGCGTGGCGTCGGTGATCGGCGTCATGACCGGCATCTCGGTGATCCAGGCGACGATGGAGAAGGAGATGTCGGTGCTCGGCTCGACCACCTTCCAGGTGCAGAAGTGGCCGGCGCGCGGCTTCCACGGCGACGTCGACTGGGAGGCGATCCGGCGCCGCAGGCCGGTCACCGTGGCGCAGGCCGACGCCATCCGCGAGCGGGTGGCCACCGTCGACCTGGTGGGCGCCGAGCTGTGGCAGTTCGGGGCGCGCGCCAGCTTCCGCGGCGAGACCACCGACCCCAACCTGGTGGTCTGCGGCGGCACGCCCGAGTACCCGGCGAACAACACCCACTACGTCCAGCTCGGCCGCAACATCTCGAACGAGGACGTCGACGTCGAGCGCAAGGTGGCGGTGATCGGCTTCGCCCTCGCCGAGCGCCTGTTCCCGTTCATCGACCCGATCGGCCAGACGATCAAGATCGACGGCCGCAAGTTCCAGGTGATCGGCGTCTTCGAGGAGAAGTCGTCGGCGATGGGCGGCGGCTACGACAACTACCTGCTGATGCCGATCAGCGTCTTCCCGCGCCTCTACGGCATGTACACCGACGACGGCGAGCCGCGCTCGGTGAACGTCACCGTGCGGGCGCGCGCGCCGGAGCTGGTGCCCGACGCCATCGAGGAGACGCGGGCGCTCTTGCGCCAGGTGCGCGGCGTCGACCCGCGCGACCCGGACGACTTCACGATCTTCACCAACGACAGCCAGATCAAGGCCTTCAACCAGGCGACGCAGGGGGTCAAGGCGGGCGCCTTCGTGATCGGCATCATCGCCCTGGTGGTGGCCGGCATCGGCATCATGAACATCATGCTGGTGAGCGTCACCGAGCGCACCCGCGAGATCGGCATCCGCAAGGCGCTCGGCGCCCGCCGCCGCTGGATCCTCGGCCAGTTCCTGGTCGAAGCGATCCTGCTGTGCAACGCCGGCGGCGTGCTCGGCGTGCTGCTCGGCTACGCGCTCGGCAACGTGGTGACGATCTTCACCGGCTTCGCCCTCCACGTCCCCCTCGACTGGGCGGTCATCGGCCTCGCCTTCTGCACCGCCATCGGCCTCGCCTTCGGCATCTGGCCGGCCTTCCAGGCATCCAGGCTGGCGCCGGTCGAGGCGTTGGGGTACGAGTAGGACGGCCCCGGGGTCAGGCGCCGCGCGGCCGGCGGCGGCGCAGCAGGAGGGCGGCGGCGGCGGCGAGGAGGGCGGCGAGGGCGGCGAGGGCGGCGGGGGAGAGGGCCGGGACCTTGGCCAGGAACGGCACGACGCGGAAGCAGGTCTCGTCGGCGGCGCCGGGCAGGCTCGGGTCGTCGCTCGCCACCACGGTGTCGTTGACGCCGTCGCCGTCGGGGTCGGTGGCGAGGACCGCCTGGTTGCACACCGTCTCCCACAGCGTCCCTTCCGCCACCTGTGCGTCGATCTCCAGGGTGACGGTGCCGAGCACCGGCACCGCGCCGTTCCAGGTCACCGTGTTGCCGGCCGTGCCCACCATGCCGGAGGTGGCAGTGGCCCCGAGCAGCGCCACCTGCGGCGGCAGCGTGTCGGTCAGCTCGTCGCCGGGGTTGTCCCCCTGCGCGAACGGGCCCGGGTTGAGCAGGCGCAGGGTGTAGGTGACGACGCCGCCCTCGTAGCAGTCCCCCGCGACGGTCTTGCACGCCTGCACGCCGGGCGGCGCCGGGAACGCGGTCAGCGTCACCGTGTCGAGGTTGTTCGCGAGATTCGGATCGTGGACGCCTTGCGGCGGCTCGATCTCGGCGTCGTTGACGATCTCGCACGGCGGGTCGGCCGCCACCGTGCCGGTGACGGTGAAGGTCGCCGCCTCGCCGGCGGCGAGGTCGACGCGGGCGTCCACCGCACCCTGGCCGGCCGCGGGATCGCAGCGCGGCGCCGGGCTGCAGGTCCAGGCGACGCCGGTGAGGCCGGCGGGCACGGGGTCGCGCACCCGCGCACCCGCCACCGGCCCGGGGCCGAGGTTGCGGGCCACCAGGGTGAAGCTGGCGCCGCCGCCCTCCAGCAGGTGCGGCGCGGCGGTCGACTTGATGAGCGCCAGGTCGGCGTCGCAGGCGACGGCGTCGACGTCGGTGCTCTCGCGCAGCACCGGGCCGTCCTCCACCGCCACGGTGGCGGTGTTGCGCAGCTCGGCCGCCGGGCCGCAGGCGACGATGCCCCGCAGCTCGACCTCGACGTAGCCCCCCGGCTCGACCGACACCTGCGCCACCACCGCCTCGGCAGCGCCGCCGGCTGCGGGCGCGCAGGTCGCCTTTGCCGCCTCGCCGCAGCGCCAGGCGGTGGAGGTCAGCTCGGCCGGCGGCAGGTCGCGCAGGACGGCGTCGCAGAGGGCGTCCGGGCCGTGGTTCTCGAGCCGGATGACGTAGGTCAGCTCGTCGCCGGCCGCCACCTCGTCGACGCCGTCGCTCTTGACGAGGTCGAGGTCGACCTCCGGCTCGCCCGGCAGGTGCTCGGCCTCGCCGGTCGCCTGGTTGTCGCGTTCGTACAGCTCTTCGACCCCCGGCGGCGGCTCGACGGTCGCGGTGACCACAAGCGGCAGCAGCGGATCGCAGGTGACGCGCCGCGCCGCGCGGCCGGTGATCCGGTAGACCACCTCGGAGCCCGGCGGCAGGTCGGCGTCGGCGACCAGGCTG
>CAZLBJ010000258.1:0-5150 GCA_964557755.1 uncultured Thermoanaerobaculia bacterium | reverse complement strand
AGCCTGCGTATCGCCCTCGCCGCCGCCCTGCTGGCCGGCGCCATCGCCTTCGCCACCGTCGCCCTGGCGCCCGCCGACGCCGAGGCCGCGTGCTGGGGCGTCACCTATTACTACAGTGACGCCACCTACACCACCGTCGTCGGCGCCCGCGGCACCGGCTGCTGCGACGAGCCCGTCCACTGGGGCGTCACCTCGCCGTACCCGAAGTGCCAGATCATCTACTGCCTCGACGTCGTCTGCCCGCAGTACCAGTAGGCGGCACCGCCGGGCCCCGGCCCGGCACGCCTACGTCGGGAGAACCCATGGCCAGCAAGTTGCGCGCAGTCGGTTATTGGCGAGCGAGCGACGGTCTCGACTATCTGATGTATCCGGACCCTCGCGATCTCGTCGATCCCGACTGGTGCCTTGACTACCGTGCCCGCATCGTGCGCTACCTTCGGTCGGGCAATCCACTGGTCCAGTGGCGCGGGATGTCGAACTGCCGGTTCGGCTGCGGTTCCAACGGCAGTAGATGTCTGACGGACAACGAGTGGGTTTGGCCCGAAGGGCTCGCTCACTACGTGGAGGTGCATCTCGTGAGACTCCCTGCCGAGTTCGTGGAGTCGATGACGAGGCGTCGTTGGGCCGTACCAGAGCTCGAGGCCGTGGCCGAGACCCATCCCGAGGAAAGATGTGATTTCTCCTTCTGGGAATCCTGGTCTCGGGGATCGGGCGATGCCTGACTCACTCCGGCACCCGCAGCCGCCGCAGCACCGCCATCATCGGGCACCAGCCGGTGAAGGCCGACTGCAGGAGGTTGGCGCCGACGAAGGCGGTGAGGAGGTACCAGGCGGGGTGCAGCCACCAGCCCAGCGACAGGCTGAGGAGGACGACGGCGCCGGCGATGGCGCGCAGCCAGTGGTTCACGGTCAGGGTCATGGGTGGGCTCTCCGGGTCCTGAGGACCATGTAGTAGAGGAGGGGGATCATCACCAGGGTCAGCACCGTCGACACCACCACGCCGGAGATGAGCGACACCGCCAGGCCCTGGAAGATCGGGTCGAGGAGGATGACGAGGCCGCCGACCACCAGCGCGGCGGCGGTCAGCGCGATCGGCCGGAAGCGCACCGCCGCGGCCTCGACCACCGCCACCTCGAGCGGCTTGCCGGCCGCCAGCTCGAGGTCGATGAAGTCGACGAGCAGGATCGAGTTGCGCACGATGATGCCCGCCAGGGCGATGAAGCCGATCATCGAGGTGGCGGTGAAGAAGACGCCGCCCAGCGCGTGCGCCGGCAGGATGCCGATCAGCGTCAGCGGGATCGGCGCCATGATGACGAGCGGCGTCACGAAGCTCTTGAACCAGCCCACCACGAGGACGTAGATCAGCACCAGCACGACGGCGAAGGCGACCCCCATGTCGCGGAACACCTCGTAGGTGATCTGCCACTCGCCGTCCCACTTCACCGCCCAGGCGCCCGGATCGGACGGCATCTCGTTGAAGAGGACCTGCAGCGGCCCGCCGTCCGGGGCGGTGAGCGCTTCGAGGCGCGGCTGCATGTCGAGGATGGCGTAGACCGGCGACTCGGCCGCCCCCGCCACCTCGGCGACGACGTAGGTCACCGGCTGCAGGTTCTTGTGGTAGACGAAGCGCTCGCGCGCCGCCGGCACGGCGCGCACCAGCTCGGAGAGCGGCAGCAGGCGCCCCTCCGCGCCGTGCACCGACAGCGACAGCAGGCCGTCGACGCCGGAGCGTTGCGCGCGGTCGAGGCGCAGCATCAGCGGCACCGGCTCGCGCGCCTCGCCGTCGTGCAGGCGGCCGGCCTCGGCGCCGGCCAGTGCCACGCGCACGGTGCGCACCACCGCCTCCGGGCTGGTGCCCAACCGCGCCGCCTTCTCGCGGTCGACCACCAGCTCGAGCCGCGGCGCCGGGTCCTCGACCCACCAGTCGACGTCGACGACGCCCGGCGTCGCCTCGAAGATGCGCCGCACCTCGGCGGCGATGCGCAGCCGCCCCTCGAGGTCGGGGCCGTAGACCTCCGCCACCAGGGTCGACAGCACCGGCGGCCCCGGCGGCACCTCGGTGACCTTGACGTTGGCGCCTCTGCCGGTGGCCACCGTCGCCAGCCGCTCGCGCAGCGCCTTGGCGAAGTCGTGGCTCTTGCGCTCGCGGTGGTGCTTGGGCCGCAGGTTGACCTGCAGGTCGGCCACCTCGGGGCCGGAGCGCAGGAAGTAGTGGCGCACCAGGCCGTTGAAGTTGAACGGCGCCGAGGTCCCGGCGTAGACCTGCACGTCGGTCACTTCCGGCAGCGTGCGCGCGGCGCCGGCGAGGGCGCGGGCGACGCCGGCGGTCTGCTCGAGGGTCGAGCCCTCCGGCATGTCGATCACCACCTGCACCTCGCTCTTGTCGTCGAAGGGCAGCATCTTCACCGTCACCAGGCGCAGGGCGAAGAGCGCCAGCGAGGCGGCGAGCAGCAGCGCCACCGCGGCGAGCAGCGCCCAGCGCCGCCAGGCTTTCGCCAAGAGCGGCGAGAAGGCGCGGCGGTAGAGCCGGTGCAGCCGTTCCTCGCGCGGCAGCTCGGCCTCGTGGGCGGCGGCCTCGGCGCCGCCCTCGTCGTCCGGCTGCCTTCTGCCAGCCTCCCCGCCGTCCCGCCGCCAACCCTCCGCCTTGCGCCGGAACAGCCGGTGGGTGAGCCACGGCGAGACGACGAAGGCGACGAGCAGCGAGAACAGCATCGCCGCCGAGGCGTTGACCGGGTTCGGCCGAATGTACGGACCAATCAGCCCCGAGACGAAGGCCAGCGGCAGCAGCGCGGCGATCACCGTGAAGGTGGCGAGGATGGTCGGGTTGCCGACCTCGTCGGTGGCGGCGACGGTGGCGTGCCGCGGGCTGGTCCAGCCCAGCTTGTAGTGGCGGTGGACGTTCTCGACCACCACGATGGCGTCGTCGACCAGGATGCCGATGGCAAAGATGAGCGCGAACAGGGTGACCCGGTTGAGCGTGTAGCCGAACAGCCACGAGGCGGCGAGGGTCAGCGCCAGGGTCGTCGGCACCGCCACCAGCACCACCACCGCCTCGCGGCGGCCGAGGGCGAAGGCCATCAGCACCACCACTGCCAGGGTGGCGATCCACAGGTGCTTGATGAGCTCGGAGGACTTCTCGTCGGCGGTGAAGCCGTAGTCGCGGGTCTTGGTGACCTCGACGTCGCCCGGGATGACGCTGCCCTCGAGCCCGGCCAGCCGGCGGTCGAGGTCGGCCACCAGGTCGACGGCGTTGGTACCCGGCTTCTTGGCCACCGCCAGGGTCACCGCCGGCGCCGCGAGCCCCGGCGGCAGGCCCACCTCGGCGGCGGCGGCGCCGGAGAGCATCCACACGTAGCTCGCCGGCTCGTCCGGCCCCAGCGAGACGCCGGCGACGTCGCGCAGGTAGACCGGCCGCCCCCGGTCCACGGCGAGCACCGCCTCGCCGACCTGCCCGGCGTTCAGGAACGGGCTTCCCACCTCGACCGTGGTGTCGACGTCGGCGGCGATGACGCTGCCCGCCGGCAGCCGCTGGTTGAGTCCCTGCAGCGCCCCCCAGGCCTGGAGGATCGACACCTGGTGCGCGGCCAGCCGCTCGCGGTCGAGCCGCACGCGCACCACCCGCCGGTCGCCGCCGATGACGTGCGTCGCGGCCACCCGCGGGTGGCGCGCCAGCTCGGCTTCCACCTCCAGCGCCACCTGGCGCAGGGTGAGCGGGTCGGCGCTCTCGCTCCACAGCGTGTAGGCGACCACCGGCACGTCGTCGATCGAGCGCGGCGCCACCACCGGCGGCACGCTGCCGGCGGGCAGGCCGGGCGCCACCTCGGCCACCTTGGCGTGCACCCGCACCACCGCCTCGTCGGGGTCGCTGCCGACGCGGAAGCGGGCGATCACCATGCCGCCCGAGGGGCGAGAGGTGGAGTAGACGTACTCGACGTTCTCGATCTCCGCGATCGCCCGCTCCAGCGGCCCGACGACGCGGCGCTCGACCTCGCCGGCGGTGGCGCCGGGCAGGCCGGCGAAGACGTCGATCATCGGCACCTGGATCTGCGGCTCCTCCTCGCGCGGCGTCACCAGCACCGCGAAGGCGCCGAGCAGCAGGGCGGCGACGACCAGCAGCGGCGTCAGCTTCGAGTCGAGGAAGGCGCGCGCGATGCGCCCCGCGGCGCCCAGCGGCCGGCCGTGGGGGCCGTGCTGCGTGCTGGGTGGAGACGTCATCGCGCCTCTCCGAGCTCGGCGGGCCGCAGCGTGCCGCCGCCGCGCACGACGGTGCCGGCGGGCGGCACCGCGGCGAGGCCGAGCACCACCGTCTCGCCGCCGGCGAGGCCGGAGAGGACCTCCAGCCGGCCGTCGGGGAGCGGGCCGCCGACGGTGACCGCCCGCGAGGTGGTGCCGCCGTCCTCGCCGAGCACCACCACCAGGTCGAGGCCGCCGCGGGCGAGCACCGCCTCGGCGGGCACCGCCACCGCCTGGCGCACGCCGGTGGGCACCGCGGCGCGCACCGCCGAGCCGGTGGGCAGCGGCGGCGCGCCCGGCTCGGCGGCCGGCGGCAGCTCCACCGCCACCTCGTAGACGTGGGTCGCCGGGTCGGCGCCGGGGCTCATCTCGACCACCCGGCCGGCGAGGCTGCCGAGGCCGGGGCGGGCGTCGACGCGCACCGACACCGCCGCGCCCACCGCGAGGCCGGCAGCGGCGACGGTGGACTCGGACACTTGCAGCAGGGCGCGGCGCGAGCCGCCCGACTCGAGGGTGAACAGCGGCCGGCCCGGCGCCGCCAGGTCGCCGACCTCCACCCAGCGGCGCACCACGCGGCCGTCGAAGGGGGCGACGACGCGGGCGTCGGCGGCCAGCGAGGAGGCGGCGGCGACGGCGCCCTCGCCCTGCTCCACGGCGCCGGCGGCGCGCTCGTGCTCGGTGCGCGCCATGTCGAGCTCGAGGTCGGAGGCGGCGCCGCTCTCGGCCAGCGCCCGGTAGCGGGCGTGGTTGCGTTCGGCGAGGGCGAGCGCCGCCTGCGCCTGGGAGAGGGCGCCGCGCGCCTGGCCGACCTGGCCGCGGGCGGCCTGCGGGTCGATCTCGAGCAGCACCTGGCCACGGCGCACGGAATCGCCGGCGGCGGCGTGGACGGCGGTCACCTGCGCCATGACGCGCGCCGAG
>CAZLBJ010000257.1:0-4966 GCA_964557755.1 uncultured Thermoanaerobaculia bacterium | reverse complement strand
CGCCACGCCGGGGGCGGGGCGGGTGTGGGTGGGCGCCGCCACCGGCGGCGTCTGGCGCTCCGGCGACGGCGGCGTCACCTGGGAGCCGGTGTTCGACGACCAGCCGGTGGCGGCGATCGGCGCCGTCGCGGTGTCGCCTTCGCACCCGGACCGCGTGTGGGTGGGCACCGGCGAGGGCAACCCGCGCAACAGCGCCTCGGTGGGCAACGGCGTCTACCGCTCCGACGACGGCGGCGAGACCTGGCGCCACCTCGGCCTCGCCGACAGCGAGCGCGTCCACCGCATCGTCCTCCACCCCGCGGACCCCGACGTCGCCTGGGTCTGCGCCCTCGGCCCCACCTGGGGCGACGGCGGCGAGCGCGGCGTCTTCCGCACCCGCGACGGCGGCGCCAGCTGGCAGGCCGTCCTCGCCGCCAACGCCACCACCGGCTGCGCCGACCTGGTGGGCGACCCGGAGAACCCGCTGAAGCTGGTGGCGGCGCTGTGGGACCACCGCCGCTGGCCCTGGTTCTTCCGCTCCGGCGGCGCCGGCTCCGGCCTCTTCACGAGCCACGACGGCGGCGACACCTGGCGCGAGTCGACCGCCGCCGACGGCCTGCCGGAGGGGCCGCTGGGGCGCATCGGGCTGGCCATCGCGCCGTCCGACCCGG
The DNA here is from genome assembly GCA_964557755.1 of uncultured Thermoanaerobaculia bacterium. Classification (GTDB taxonomy): domain Bacteria; phylum Acidobacteriota; class Thermoanaerobaculia; order Multivoradales; family JBCCEF01; genus CAZLBJ01. The sequence continues at coordinate 4,316 of CAZLBJ010000257.1, read as the reverse complement.
AGGTGGTCTACGCGCTGGTCGAAGCTAAGACCAACGGCCTCTACCGCTCCCGGGACGGCGGCCGCACCTGGGAGCACCGCAGCAGCGAGCCGACGGCCGGCAACCGCCCCTTCTACTACGCCGACCTGCGCGTCGACCCGGCGGACCCCGACCGCGTCTACAGCCTGTGGTCGCTGGTCTCGGTGTCCGACGACGGCGGGAAGACGTTCGCGGTGCTGGTCCCCTTCGCCACCGTCCACCCCGACCACCACGCGATGTGGATCGACCCCTCCGACCCGCGGCACATCTTCGACGGCAACGACGGCGGCGTCTACGAGAGCCGCGACCGCGGCCGCACCTGGCGCTTCGTCTCCAACCTCCCCCTCGCCCAGTACTACCACGTGCGGGTCGACGACCGCGTGCCCTACCGCGTCTACGGCGGCCTGCAGGACAACGGCTCGTGGGTGGGGCCCTCGGAGGTGTGGGAGAACGGCGGCATCCGCAACCACCACTGGCAGGAGGTGGCCTTCGGCGACGGTTTCGACACCGTGCCGATCCGCGGCGACGAGGACCGCGGCTACGCGATGAGCCAGGAGGGGTACCTGGTGCGCTGGGACCTCGCCACCGGCGAGCGCAAGATGATCCGCCCGGCGCCCGGGGAGCCCGCACCTGGAGAGGCGGGCGAGCCGCTGCGCTTCAACTGGAACGCCGCCATCGCCCCCGACCCGTTCGACCCCGACACGGTCTACTTCGGCAGCCAGTACGTGCACCGCTCGCGCGACCGCGGCGAGACCTGGGAGGTGATCAGCCCCGACCTCACCACCGACCGGCCCGAGTGGCAGCGCCAGGGGAAGAGCGGCGGCCTCACCCTCGACGTCACCGGCGCCGAGAACTTCACGACGCTCGTGGCGCTGGCGCCGAGCCCGGTCGAGCGCGGCGTGATCTGGGCCGGCAGCGACGACGGCCGCCTGCACGTCACCCGCGACGGCGGCGCCACCTGGACCTCGGTCGAGGCCAACGTGCGCGGCGTGCCGGCGAACACCTGGATCCCGCACGTCCATCCGTCCCCGCACGACGCCGGCACCGCCTTCGCCGTCTTCGACGACCACCGCCGCTCCGACTGGACGCCCTACGTCTACCGCACCACCGACTACGGGCGCACCTGGACGCGGCTGGTCGACGGCGACGGCGCGCGGAGCTGGGCGGCGGGTGACGCCGGCGTGCGCGGCTACGCGCTGTCGATCGTCCAGGACCCGGTGGACCCCGACCTCCTCTTCCTCGGCACCGAGCTCGGCCTGTGGCTGTCGCTCGACGGCGGCGGGAGCTGGCTGCCGTTCCGCCACGGCCTGCCCACCGTGTCGGTGATGGACCTGGCGATCCAGCCGCGGGAGAGCGACCTGGTGGTCGCCACCCACGGCCGCGCGCTGTTCGTGGTCGACGACCTGTCGCCGCTGCGCGGCCTCGACCCGGCGGCGCTGGCCGCGCCGCTGCACCTCTTCCCGGTCACCGACGCGCAGCAGCACCGGGTGGCGCAGAGCGGCTCGACGCGCATGGCGGGCCACGGCGAGTTCCGCGCCGAGAACGAGCCGTACGGCGCGCTGATCACCTTCGCGGTGGCCGGCGACGACCTGCCGTGGGCCGACCCGGACGCCGAGCGCGAGCGCCGGCTGCCGGAGCTCGCCGACCTGCGCGAGGAGGGTGCCAGGACGCTGATCGAGCCGACCCTCGCCGCGGGAGTGCCGGAGGCCGAGGCCGAGGAGGAGGAGGCCGACGAGGAGGAGCCCGGCGAGGAAGGCGAGGAAGGTGAGGAAGGCGAGGACGAGGACGACGCGAAGGACGACGACGCGGCGAAGGCCGAGATCGAGGTTCGCACCGCCGACGGCACCCTGGTGCGCCGCTTCGAGTACGAGGTGCACCGCGGCATCAACCGCGCCGTCTGGGACCTGAACCAAGACGCGCCCGCCGAGCCGGACCGCGGCGACGCACCGCGCTTCGGCGAGCCCTCCGGCCCCGAGGCGGTGCCGGGCGAGTACCGGGTGACGGTGCGCTTCCGCGGCGCCGAGGCGAGCGCGCCGCTGCGCGTCGTCGCCGACCCGCGCTACCAGATCGCCGAAGCCGACCGCCGCGCCAGGCTCGACGCCCTGCTCGAGCTGGGCGCGCTGCAGGAGACGCTGACCACCGCCATCGACCGCTTGAACCGGACGAAGCAGGACGTCACGACCCTGCTCGCCCGCCACGCGGCCGCGAAACTGGAGGCCGACCGCGCCGCCGGCCGCGAGCCGGCGAAGGACGACGAGAAGGACGCGCTGACCCGCGCCGGCAAGAAGCTCCAGGCGGCGGTGAAGACCGAGCTCGAGGCCCTGTGGACCGCCCCCGGCGGCCAGGGCATCCCGCCGGAGACGACGCCATGGGACGACCTCGCCCGCGCCGGCTGGATGCTCGAGGACGACTGGGCGGCGCCGACGCCGGCGCAGCAGCGTTACCTCGCCATCGCCCGCGACGCCGTCGCCCACGCCGCCGCCCGGGTCGACCGCTTCTACGCCGAGGAGGTGGCGCCGTTCCGCCAGGCGGTCCGCGACGCCGGCCTCGCTCTCCTCCCCGACCACCCGCCGCTGGCGGCGCCGGAGGGCGGCGAGTGATGGAGCCCGACGCCGTCCGCCGCGTCCTCTTCGTCTGCCTGGGCAACATCTGCCGCTCGCCGACCGGCGAGGGGGTGCTGCGGCGGCTGGTGGCGGAGCGCGGGCTCGAGGAAGCGGTCGAGATCGACTCGGCGGGGACCGGCGCCTGGCACGTCGGCGAGGCGGCCGACGCACGCATGCGGCAGTCCGCGTCGCGGCGCGGCTACGAGCTGGCCAGCCGCGCGCGGCAGGTGCGCGAGGGCGACTTCCACCACTTCGACCTCGTCGTCGCCATGGACCGTGCCAACCTCGGCGAGCTCGGCGCGCTTCGGCCGGAGGGCGCCCGCGCCGAGCTGCGCCTGTTCTCCGACTTCCTGCCGGCCGGCGCGCCCGCGGACGTGCCCGATCCCTATTACGGCGGCCCGCAGGGCTTCGACCGCGTTCTCGACTTGATCGAAGAGGGCGCCGAGGCGATCCTCGACCACCTGGTCGCCGGCCGCCCCGCCGCGGAGCGCTGAGTGGACGCCGGGCTGCGGCGGGCGATCGAGGCGGCGCTCGCCGAGCGCGACGGACGGCCGGCGCGGATCGTCGGCGACCAGCCCGTCTCCGGCGGCTGCATCCACGACTCCCGCCTCCTCGAGCTGGCCGACGGGCGCCGCGTCTTCCTGAAGGCCGACGCCGGCGCGCCGGACGACCTCTTCGAGCGCGAGGCGGAGGGGCTCGCCGCCCTCGCCGCCGCCGGGGCGATCCGCGTCCCCCGCGACCCGCTGCCCGGCCGCACAGGTGGTGACTCCGGCGGCACCGTCTTCCTGGTCATGGAGGCGATCCCCACCGGCCGCCCGGGCGCCGGCTTCTGGGAGGACTTCGGCCGCCGTTTCGCCGCGCTCCACCGCGCCACCGCCCGCGGTGCGGAGGCCGGCGACCGCCGCTTCGGCTTCGAGCACGCCAACTACCTCGGCGGGACGCCGCAGCCCAACGACTGGAGCGGCGACTGGGTGGGCTTCTTCCGCCGCCACCGCCTCGGCCACCAGCTCGCCCTCGCCGAGGCGCGCGGCCGCGCCACGCCGGAGCTCCTGCGCCTCGGCGACCGCCTGGCTGACCGCCTCGACGCGCTGATCGATCTCCCGGACGAGCCCGGGTGCCTGCTCCACGGCGACCTGTGGAGCGGCAACTTCCTGGCCGACGACGCCGGCGCCCCGGTGCTCGTCGACCCGGCAGCCTACTTCGGCCACCGCGAGGCCGACCTCGCCATGACGCACCTCTTCGGCGGCTTCGACCCGCGCTTCTGGGCCGCCTACGAGGAGGCCTGGCCGCTGCCGCCCGGCAGCGGCGAGCGCCGGGAGGTCTACCAGCTCTACCACCTGCTCAACCACCTCAACCTGTTCGGCGGCGGCTACCTCTCCGGCTGCCTCTCCATCCTCCGCCGCCACGCCGGCTGATCCACCGCCCCACCGGCGCCCCCGCCCGGTCATCGTGCCAACGCCGCCGGATCCGCCCTTCCCGTCCGCAGACACCGAGCCCCTCTACTTCTTGATCGACTTGGCGACTTCCTCCACGACCTTGCCGACCTTCCGACGCGCCTTGCCGACGCTCTCCTGCACCGCGCCTGCGGACCGGTCCCGAGAGCCCTCCCTTTCGAGCTTCTCGTTACCGGTGACGATGCCCGTAGCTTCCTTCACCCTGCCCTTGGCCTGCTTCACCTTGCCACGTGTTTCTTCT
>CAZLBJ010000256.1:0-3839 GCA_964557755.1 uncultured Thermoanaerobaculia bacterium | reverse complement strand
TCGCCGTTCGCGGCCACGCCGTCGCCGTGCGGGCGAGCGTCGGCATCGCCTACTGCCGCCGCGGCGCCGGCCGCCCCGGCGAGCTGCTGCGCCGCGCCGACCTCGCCATGTACTCCGCCAAGGGCCGGCCCGACACCGCCTGGGAGATGCACGACGGCGGGCTCGACACCCTGGCGCCGGGGGCGCCGGAGGAGGCGCCGCCGGCCCCAGCTACCCGCGGCGCCTGAGGCACCCGCGGCGGTGGTGGTGCTGGTGCGGCGGCTCTACGTCGACGACGTGCTGGACGGATCCGCCGCGCCGCCCTCGAGCAGCGCCAGCGCCGCCTCGATCTCGCCGTGGCTGCCGACCAGCACCAGGACGTCGCCCGCTGCGAGCGACAGGTCCGGCCCCGGGTTGGTGTACGACTCGTCGCCGCGCACGACGGCGATCACCGTGGCGCCGGTGCGCCGCCGCAGGTCGAGCTCGGCGAGGCCGCGGCCGACGGCAAGGCTGCCCGGCTCGACGCGGAACAGGTCGGTGGTACCGGCCTCCAGCGCGCGCAGCACCTCCTCGGTGGCGCCGGCGGCGAGCGACGGCGAGCGCAGCATGCGGTAGCCCTCGCCGCGCAGCACCCGCGTCTGCGCGCGGACGACGTTGCGCGGCACGTGGTAGCGCTCGAGCACGCGGGTGAAGATCTCGATCGCCGACTCGAACTCCTCGGCGATCACCTCGTCGGCGCCGCAGCGGCGCAGCTCCTCGATCTGCGACACGGTGCGGGTGCGCACGATGATGCGCACCTCCGGGGAGAGCCGGCGCGCGAAGGTGATGCTGCGGCGCAGCGCCGCCAGGTCGGAGATGGCGAAGACCACCACCGCCGCCGTCTCGATGCCCGCCGACTCGAGGATCTCGCGCCGCGTCGAGTCGCCGTAGAGGATCGCCTCTCCCTGGCGGCGGGCGTGGCGCACGGTGTCGCCGTTGAGCTCGACCACGACGTAGGGGATCGCCGCTTCGCGCAGCACCCGCGCCAGGGTACGGCCGGCGTGGCCGTAGCCGACGACGACGACGTGGTTGGAGAGGCCGCGCCGCGGCGGCGCGGCCTCCTCCCCCGCCCCGAGGCCGAAGCGGCGCGGCAGGCGCTGGCCGAGGGCCGGCGCCACGGCCACCAGCGCCGGCGTCAGCAGCATGGTGAGCACCGCCACCGCCACGCCCACCTGGAAGGCCTCGGCGTCGACCAGGCCGTGGACGCGGCCGACGGTGAGCAGGACGAATGAGAACTCGCCGATCTGCGCCAGCCCGAGCCCGACCATCGCCGTCACCCGCGGCGGCAGGCGCAGGGCGGTGGCGGTGAGGCCGCCGGCCAGGGCCTTGACCAGCAGCACCAGCGCCGAGACGCCGAGGATCAGCGGCAGCCGCGCCCAGGCGGCGTCGAGGTCGACCAGCATGCCGATCGAGACGAAGAAGACGCTGGTGAAGAGGTCGCGGAACGGCGCCATGTCGGCGACCACCTGGTGGCTGTACTCCGACTCCGAGACGATGATGCCGGCGACGAAGGCGCCGAGGGCGAGCGAGAAGCCGAGCTGGTCGGTGAGGTAGGCCATCCCCAGGCACACCAGCAGGGCGCCAAGCACGAAGACCTCGCGCATGCGCGTGCGCACCAGGCGATGGAGCAGCCGCGGCATCAGGAAGCGCGCCACCACGAAGACGACGCCGACGGCCACCACGCCGCCGCCGAAGCGCAGCAGGATCGCCCCCGCCGAGGCCTCGACCGCGCCGGCGAGCACCGGCGTGAGGACGATCATCGGCACCACCAGGAAGTCCTGGAAGAGGAGGATGCCGAGCACCACCTGCCCGTGCGGCGCCTCGAGCTCGCGCCGCTCGTCGTAGAGGGTGAGCACCACGGCGGTCGACGACAGCACGACCACGAAGCCGATGAACAGCGCCTCGAGCGGCGCGAAGCCCCACCCCAGGGCGATGGCGAGGACCAGGCCGAGGGTCAGCCCCGCCTGCACGGCGCCGCCGAGGAGGAAGGCGCGGCGGATCTCCTGCAGCCGCTCGAGCGACAGCTCGAGCCCGATGGCGAAGAGCAGGAAGACGACGCCGATCTCGGCGAACACCTCCACCCTCTCCGGGTCGGGGAACAGGCCGAGCCCGGAGGGGCCGATCAGCACCCCGGTGAGCAGCAGCCCGACCACCCCCGGCAGCCGCAGCCGGTGGCTGACCAGCAGCACCGCCACCGAGGCGCCGAGGATGACCAGCGAATCGAAGAGGAAGTGTTGGATCTCCATGGCGGTGACGAGGCTCAGCCGGCGCGGCGGCGGAGGTCGGCGAGGAGGGGCTCGGGGACGGGCTGGCCGCCGGCGCGGGCGCGCTCGAGGTGGTCGAGGGCGCGGCCGGCGTCGCCGCGGGCGGCGTAGAGGGTGCCGAGGGCGAGGTGGAAGCGGGCGTTGCCGGGCTCGAGCTCGACCGCCCGCTCGACGGCGGCCAGCGCCTCGGCCGGCCGCCCCGCGCCGTCGAGCGCCACGCCCAGGTTGAAGCGCGCCTCCGCCCACTCCGGGTCCGCCTCGACCGCCGCCCGCAGGTGCTCGACGGCGGCCGCCAGCTCGCCGCGGCCGGCGAGCAGGACGCCCAGCGCGTCGTGCGCCTCGGCGTGGCGCGGCGCCAGCTCGAGGGTGCGCCGATAGGCCGCCTCGGCGTCGCCCGGCACCGCCACCCGGGCCGCCGCCTCACGGCCGGCGCCGCGGGCGCGCAGCACGCCGAGGTTGTACCAGGCTTCGGCGTGCTCGGGATCGGCGGCCAGCGCGCGGCCGAGCTCCGCCGCCGCCTCCCGCGGCCGCTCGCGGCGCGCCAGGGTGACCGCCAGGTCGGTGCGCAGGCCGGCGTCGTCCGGCGACTCGGCGACCAGGCGGCGGAGCACCTCCTCGGCGTCGGCGAGGCGGCCCTGGGCGCGGTAGACCAGCGCCCTCTCGTGCTCCAGCGCCGGGTCGCGGCGGCCGGCCTCGCGCGCCGCCGCTTCCGCTTCCTCGAGCGCCGCCAGCGCGCCCTCGGCGTCGCCGCCGCCGCGCAGCAGCACGGCCAGGTTGCGCTGCGCCTCGGGGTAGGCGGGGCGCAGCTCGAGCGCCCGGCGCAGCGCCGCCACCGCCTCGGCGTCGCGGCCCAGCCGCGCCAGGGTGACGCCGCGGTTGAAGTGCACCAGCTCCCAGCCGGGGGCGAGGGCGGCGGCGCGGTCGAGGGCGGCGAGCGACTCGGCGGGGCGGCCGGTGCGCTGGAGGACGATGCCGAGGTTGAGCCACACCTCCGGCTCCTCCGGGATCACCTCGGCGGCGCGGCGCAGCGGCGTCTCGGCCTCCTCGAGCTTGCCGGCCCAGCCCAGCACCTTCGACAGGTTGAGGTCGCGGCGCGCGTAGTACTCGCGGTCGAACGACGCCACCTCGCGGCGGTAGATCGCCTGCCGGGAGGCGGCGCCGGCGGCGGCGCGCGGCTCCACGGTGCCGTCGGCGGCCAGCATCGCCAGCACCGCCTCGGCGATGCGCCCGTGCACCGGCACGTCGGGGTGGACGTGGTCGAGGAGGTAGGCGTCGCCGAGGGCGCGGTGGCCGAGCCGGCGCTCGTGCTCGTCCTCGAGCTCGCGGCGCAGCGGCACCAGGCGCACGTCCTCCTCCGCCGCCACCCGCACCACCGCCTCGACGATCGGCTCGAGTGCACGCAGCGGCGCCACGTCCTCGTCCTTGGCGCGCACGAAGGCGGCGTAGGCGGCCTCGCCGTCGCCGGCGGCGAGGCGGGCGCGGCCGAGGCGGAACCAGCCCTCGGCGTGGCGCGGGTCGAGCTCCACCGCCTGCTCGAGGGCGGCGACGGCGGCCGCC